>NZ_JBNUPN010000001.1:0-139978 GCF_050409405.1 Facklamia sp. P13069
AAAGTAAAAAATAGAGTTGAGGCCTTCGGCCATCAACCCTATAAATTATAGAACCAATAAAAAACAATTAAGACTGTTGCAAAAAATTTTCTTTTGAGAATAATTTTGTTTAATGGGCTAAGAATAACTATTTATTGACAAAAAATTAGTTATAATAGTAAATTGAAAAAGAGGAGGTAGACTATTAAAATAGTGGTTTATTGTGGTGCTTCCTAATGGAACAGGGATATCGGATGAAGTAGTGGAAGCCGTCTCTTGGAGTCGGGTGGGTCAAAACACGAATCCCTGTATATTCATGAATGTTAATGGTTATTACAATGGACTACAAAAAGTTTACCAACAAATGGTTGAAGAAGGATTTCTCTTAACGGAAGATTATAAGCAAATTGAAGGATTCATTAAAAACGAATCACGATTGTAAATAAGTGAAAATCAGCCTCTAGTACAAGTCGCTTAGTAATTGATTCTGGTAGAATAGATATACTATTAAGAAAAGGAGACTAAAATGAAAAACAAACACACTTTTAAATTATCTATCCTATTAATAATGGTTTTAGCTTTGACTGGCTGTCAGGCTATAAGTGAATTTGTTTCTGGCTTTAAACAAGATTTTATTGGTTTGACTATGACCGTCCAAACTTATGATGAGCAAGCCCAGATCATTGATTCTATGACGGGAAAATCAGTTTCAATTGAACGAGATGAAGAGTTCGATTCACAAACAGCTGAAGGCTCAACCAAAGCTGACTCACAGGTTTTAGATATTCAAATTGGTGGGCACACGATGACTCATGTAGGATCATCTTTGATTGCTGCTGAGAAGGGGTTAAATGACTTGACGATGGAGGTAGATAATCGCGTTGAACTTTATGATACGAGATCGAACCTTCCATTCATTTCGCGCTTACAGGACAATTTAGGCCAAACCTTTTTTGGTAAAAAGAAGACGATTATGGTGCGAAGCCAAAACGGAACACCTTTAGCCGTTTATTCAGGGAATAAGGTCTCCTATTTTAAAACGGATGTACCTAAGTCGACAGGACTCATAATAGATGGCAAGTATCTCTTTATTTACCGTTGTGATTACACGATCTATGACAATGAGTTACTCGAAAATAGTTAGTTATTTAAAGCGATTTTTGAAAATAAAAAAGAGGCGGACGTCAGTCACAGCCTCTTTTTAAACTTTCCATCCTCGGGCATGTTTCATTTCTTGCCCTTGATCATCATATTTCTTTCTTTTGCTCGAAAGGTGCTCTATTTCGATAGCATAGACTTGAACATAATCGAAAGCTGTGTCAATGGCTTTATCAACTAGTGAATAATGTTTAGGGACATATTTTTTGGCGATCAGACGTAAGGCCTTGAGCAATTCTTTTTCGTTAGTAACTTTGCGAATTTTGCCATAGATAATGGCCGACTCAAATTCAGTGGTGAAAACAGTGCGGGCTAGAGTTCCCCATGATTTTGGATCAGCAACTATCCTTGCGATTTCACTTTCACTATATAAATTAGGAACTTGAACTTTACCGACAAAAGTAACACAGACTTGCATGCTATCTTCAATCAATTCAACCTTTTTACCAGCTTTAGCGCTGTGAAAGTATAAAGTTTGATTGTCACGAACGATTGAAAGGGGGATGGCATAGGGATAAGGTTGATCAGGAAGGCTAAGAACACCATATTGGGAGTGATCGATAACGTGCTCGGCGAAATCTCTGGGCATGGAACGATCGTGGCGACGCATAGCTTGATAAATGTCTGACATCATAAACCTTCTTTCTATAAGTGCCAACAGCTAAAAAATATAAACATCAGGTTCAAGGATCAGATGTTTATATTTTGTATAGCTAGTTTATAAATTTTTGAAAAGGGTGTCAATAATTTTTGGGTTGCTTATATTGTGAATGAGATCTTGCGGATAGTATTTTTCAAAATGATTTTGTACGGCTTCTTTATTGAAGCTAATGCCTTTTAGTGACTCTTCCACTTCATTCAAATCATGAGCACTAAAGAAGTCGCCTTCAAAAACTAAAGATTGAATCACACCTTTTTCAACTTGGCAGTGCATTTTGAGCAAACCGCCAGCTAATACGGCTTCATTGACTAAGGAAAATTGGGGGTTGCGACCGAAGACCCAGTCCCAAGATTCAAACTTTTCCTGTTTGATTTTTTGTACGGCTTTTTCATCTTCTTCACTTAGGTGGAAGTAACTTGGCTGCTCGCCTATAATTTCTTTGACTAAAGCGTCTTTAAAGGTCTTAGCATCCCAATCGTCTGGGCAGTAATTCTTAATATTAGTGGTTCGGTCTTTCACAGATTTGATCCCCTTGGAAATTAATTTATGTTTAGCTGGATTGAGATAGTTTGCCATGGCTGTCAAGTCAGTCTCAAATAAAAGTGATCCATGATGCAGAATGGAATTTCCTTTAAAACATTGTGCATTGCCGGAAATCTTTTTACCATGAATCATTAAATCATTGCGGCTATTCATTTCAGCAGGGATTCCTAAACTTTGCAATGCCTGAATGATGGATTGCATGAAGCGTTCAAAATTAATTGCTTCATGCCGCTTGTCGCCTTGAGGACGAGGTGTGATAAAACTAAATTGCCAGCCACCTCGGTCGGTGAAGATAGTACCGCCCCCTGTATTACGTCGTGTAATAGCGACTTGATCTTTTTCTAGTTCTGGTAAGTTCAGTTCAACATATGCATTCTGGTAATTACCCAGCATGACTGTAAAATCGGTTTGCCAGATCATGAAAAGGTCTTCTTTTAAAGCTTTTTGGGTCATTAAGTATTCTTCTAAGGCAAAGTAATAGTTAGGATCAAGTGAATCAGTCGGTAAATATAACATGGGTCTTTATGCTTCTTCTTTGGCTAATTGAGCCACTAAGCTATTTTCAGCATCAAAGTTATGGTCAACACCGACGGCATCCAAGGATTCATGAGCCTTGTAGGAGCTTCTTACTTGAGGTCCAGAGGCTACGAACTTGAAGCCCTTTTTCATCCCCATTTTATTGTATCTACCAAATTGTTCAAGCGAAATATATTCTTCTAGTTTGTAATGCTTAGGGGAAGGCTGAAGGTATTGTCCAATTGTAAAGAAATCTACGCCTACCGCTAAACTATCATCCATAGCTTGAGCAACCTCTTCTTCAGTTTCACCTAAGCCTAGCATTATCCCTGTCTTTGTATAGATATGGGGTGCTTGTTTTTTAATATATTTTAAAACGTCAAGAGAACGTTCATAGGTAGCGCGGTGACGAATTCTTGGAGATAAACGCTCTACCGTTTCGATATTATGATTAATAATTTCAGGATTTGCTTCAATAACAAGGTCAAGACTTTCTTTGTTACCTAGGAAATCTGGTATAAGCACCTCGATCGTTGTGTCTGGGCATTTTTCTTTAACAGCACGAATTGTGCGAGCAAATTGTTCAGCTCCACCATCTTCTAAATCATCACGTGCCACACTGGTCACTACCACATGGCGAAGCCCCAGTGTTTTACAAGCATCGGCTAAGTTTTCAGGCTCCTTGTCATTCACTTCTTCCATATTGCCTGTCAGAATATCACAAAAACGACAAGCTCTTGAGCAATGGCTACCAAGGATCATGAAGGTGGCTGTACCATTTTTGTAGCACTCACCTAGGTTAGGACAGGTAGCTTCGGCACAAACGGTATTAAGTTGTAGGCTAGAAAGTAAGTTATTAACTTGATCGACGGATTCATTGTCAAAGCGGATACGTGGTTTTACTTGGGTTGATGAAGAGGCAGTGATTTTCATTTAAGCTTCCTCACTTTCTTCAATGGTCGCAATTAAATCACCAGCAGTCACTTTGTCACCTAGCTCTTGATGGATAGCTATTAGCTTTCCAGAAAAAGGCGACTCAATCTCATGAACAGCTTTATCGGTTTCGACTGAATATAATACTTCACCTTTTTGAATGCTTTGGCCAACCTCTGTGGTCCATTCAATAATGACCCCTGACAATACTTTTGAACTTAATTTTGGAAATACAATTTCTTTTTTCAAAATGACTCCTCCAATCAATTAATTTAAAGTTATTTCCTAGGAAATCTCTACGCTCCATTGTAGACATTCCGCTATAAATGTTCAATACTTTTCACAAAAATTTAATCCAGTTCTTGCCTTCCCACCCAAGTTCATAAAACCTAGCGTACAGGCATTTTTATACCAAATACACTTAAGTTCGTGAAAAAAGTAATAAGAAAAGTCCGAAAGATTGTGATAAAAATTCAAGAACTAGGTCTTGATTAATCATCATAAAGAGAGGTAAGAATTTATTTTGTGAATGTCTACTTGTGGAATGGGTAAGAATGTTCTATTCTTAATGGAAGATAGAGTGAAATGAGGAAAGGTGCATATGATAGAAAGCTTAAAACTATATTTTGAAGATCAAAAATCTTGGTGGGTATTTGTTTATAATGTTATACTTGCTTTCTTTTTAGCGGTACTTGTTATGTTAATGGATGTGCGCTATTGGGGAGACCTAGATGCGCTACCGAGTGTGTTACTAACCAGTCAAAACTTTGCGCAAATGATATTAAGTTCTTTAGCAGGCTCCCTTTTTGCTGTGGCAACTTTTACTTTTGCTACCATGCTGAGTGTGATGTCCTATTATGCTTCTAGTTTTGGGCCGCGAACAATTGAAAATTTTCTTTTTCGTAAATCGTCTACTCAAACTTTGGGTATTTATTTAGGTGGTTTTGTTTATTGCCTGGTTTCCTTATTTTTCATGCGCGAATCTCAAGGCGAATATTTAGTGATGTCGGGGACAGTGGCTTTAATGTATGGGATTACAAGTGTTTTATACTTTATTCGTTTTGTTTTTGATATCTCACAATCTGTTCAACACAATCAGGTCATTAAAGGACTATTTGAAAGAGCTTCAAAAATTATCTCGGAAAATAAAGCCTTTTTTGAAGCAGCAACATTTGTGGACCAATTGCCTTCTATTAAAGGGGCAGCCAGTCAAAGTGTGGAGTCTTTGAAACAAGGTTATCTAGATTTTGTCGATATTGATCGTTTATTTGATTTAGCAAAAGAATGTAAATGTGTGATTGTTTTGAAGGTTAGAAATGGTGATTTTGTAGGTAAAGGAGCTGTTTTAGCTGAGGCTTATTCTTTGAAGAAACAAAAAGATTGGGAAAAGTTTGAAGAGAAATTGAATCGGTCTTTTATTTTTCAACACGAACCTTCTTCTATGTACAATCCTGATTTTGCTCTTTCGAAGTTAACAGATATCGCTTTGCGGAGTGCCTCACCTTCTATAAATGACCCCAACACCATTAGTCATGTTTTTCGTTACCAGTCCATTTTATTAGGTGAATTAGGGCAAGCTCCGGCCAGGTATGCAGTCTATTTAGAAGAAATAGAATTACCTTCGTCACAAACACTAGAAGTAGGCGTTTGTTATGACTACTGCCCTTTTCAGAAGATTCTATTCCAAAATTTTGGTCAATTGGTTCAGTATATTAATCAAGACGCCTATTTAATTCGTGATCTTTATGAAGCCTTATATTTCATTGGCCTTAATTCTTCTCATAAGCATCAAGAGGTTATTAAAGGGTTTATATCATACTTATCAAATAAAATAACCGACCATTTTGAGTCTGAATATGACCAAAGAATGTTTAACGAAGTGATGGAACCTATTGCTAGGTTAAGGCCTAAAGAAACTGAGAAAAATGAGGAATAAAGGTGTAAAAAATTGCTGTAATTTGTTAGACTATTGGTGTGAGCAAAGATTTTAGTTTTTTAATGAGGCCGATCACAACGAATCAGCTTTATCAGTTTTAATGTGCGATTAAAAGACACCGTTAGTAAATAATGGCACTGTTTATCAAAAAAAAGCATAAAGCCGTTGAAAACGCTTAAATAATCAGCTAATATAGATTCTATAAGAGTAATTATTTGTGATTTATTATATGGAGGGTGACTAATGAGTAAAAAAACAATTATGTTGGTGTGTGGTACTGGAATGTCTACAACCATGTTGGTTAATAAGATGAATAATATTGTAAAGACTGAAGAACTAGATTATGAGATTATTTCATCTTCGATCCATGAAATGGAAGATTATGTAAACAATGAAAATATCGATGTCTTATTATTAGGACCACAAGTTTCTTATTTATCAGAAGGTTTGTCTAAACGCTATGCTCCAAAGCAAATCATTGTTGAAAGTATTGATAAAAATGATTACGGCTTAGCAAACGGTAGAAAAGTCTTGTTGCAAGCCGAATCGCTTTTAGACTAAAATGAAAGTAGAAGAAGTACAAGAAATTGCCATGCTAATGATTGCCAATGGTGGCGATGCGCGCAGTCAATCAATGGAGGCTATCCGCTTTGCTAAAGAAGGCAATTTTGATTTGGCTCAGCAGAAGTTCGCATTAGCCCAGGAGTCAATCTTAACTGCTCATCAATTGCAGACAAAGTTATTGGTAGGCGAAGCTCAAGGGAATAGCTCGGAATTATCTTTATTAATGATTCATGCCCAAGACCACCTGATGAACGCAATGACTGTTAACGATATGGCAAAAGAAATCGTCGATTTATATCAATTAATCCTACCGAATCATAAAAAATTTAAATAAATAATTATTTAAACCTTCTTTTTCTTTAAGAAGGTTTTTCCTTTCCATGGGAGAAGTTCACCAGCCCTATGTTGAAGCTAGCAGCGATAATTGATAAAATAAAGAATATCAAAAATGATAGGAGTGGTTAGATGTTATCTGATTCGATTCAAAGATTAAAAAGACATTATGGCTATTTTATGGGGACTATTCTTATTGCAACTGTAGGATCCTCCGTAATCAATAGAATTCTCAATATGTTCTCTCCGGTTAATGATCAATTGAATACATTTATTACCAGTGTTAATGAAACGATGACACCCGATCAATTAGTTCAATTTAGTCAAGATTTTTTTAAAGCACAATATACAGGTGTAGGAGGCTTAATAGCCTTAATCACTATGATATTATCGGTATTCCTACGCATTATGCAAAGAAGATCCTATTTTCAAAAGCTAAATTTTCCTGAAATGCGAATAGCAGATTCAGCTTTCTTTCATACCTCTCCTGTAAAAATCATTACACTTCCGATCAAGTCATTTTTTGCCAATGTCTTGGGTTGGATCGCCGGGTTCTTACTATTATTTGTTTCTGGCTTGATATTTTTTCAACTAAGCCAATATGGCAATACGGCTAGCTTAGTTTTTGTTTTGATATTTATGCTGTTGGCATTGGCCTTAAGCGTGTTTTTAGTACCTATTTCATATCTAATAGCATATGATGTGGAAGGCAAGTATAATTTCTGGGCAACCTTTACTAAAAGTTTAACGGTAGCTAAAAATAATTTTGGCCGAATCGCAAAAAGCCTAATAGTTATTCTTTTAATCTTTATTGTCTTTTTTATTTTGATAGGTCTTCTAGGCTTCGTTATGATGGATGGAGTTGGAGCGATTGTTACTGTAGGGTTGTTAGGGCTTCTAACAATAATTGGGTTAATTTTTTGGGTAGGTCCTTTAGTTGAAGTGTATATGGCTCAAACTCTAAATCATATTTTTAACAGAGAATATTAATTTCAATTGTTTTTTAAGGAGAAAAAAGATGAACATCGAAAAAATTATGGATATATTTCAAAATGATATGAAAGTCGCTGTGCTAGCAACGGTTGACAATGAAAATAAACCGCATGCTCGACATGTTCATGTTGGTCTAGCAAACGATAAAGGAATCTTTTTCATGACCAATCCTAAAACAAATCTTTATCAACAACTCCAAGACAATAAAGCTGTTGCAATGACAGCTATGAAGGAAGAAGATTATTTGATTCAGGTGATTCGGATTGAAGGGAAAGTACGAGAGTTAGGTAAAGAAAAATTAACAGAAATTTTAGGTAACAACCCTTATGTCGAAATAGTTTACCCTGATCAAGCAGATCAAGTGGGTGCCCAAGTGTTTCAAATATATGAAGGTAAAGGCTTCTACCACTCAATGACTCAAGGTCATAAGTATGAGTTTGAAATTGGTGGAAAATTATCTAAGATGTAATGATAAAGCCCTTTGAAAATGTAGAAGTTACATTTTCAAAGGGCTTCACTAATTGTTCAATTAGAAAGAATGCTGGAGGGATCTTGCTCTCAGTCAAAGATAGGTGGAGCTATACTTTATTAAAGCCAAAATCTCTCAAAGGTAAAGATTTTTTCATATAGCTATTTAGTAATCGAAGTGATTTTATTTAATCGGTTTTTAATCCTAACAAATGTTTTAAAAGGTCCTCTATTACGCTAGCAATTATAAAGGTCACCCAAGAAATTGCCCAAGCGCTACTGATAAACGACCAGAGAAAATAAATAACAGTGACCAATGGCCAGTATATATCATCAAATATTTTATCTGTTTTTTTAAGACGCTCTCGACTGTTGATTTCTTGAGGGCTAACCTGTGATGAAAGGCCAGATTCCAATAACTTTTTATAAGTTGATTGATTTCCTCCTAAATAGATGAAAAGGAAGACTGCGCTAGCAACACAGATCAAGAGTCCGGAAATAGTCAAATCTGCTAGACTAGTTGCTACATTTAGACTGTCAACTATAACGATAGGTATAATGGGTAGAAGAATTAAGGCGATACCAGCAATGAATCCATAAGAGCTAACTTTCTCTTGTTGTTTCAAGTCGTTTTTTAGTTGCCTTTCTAAGTTCTTAGATAAACGATATTCTCCCTTAGCTACTTTTTTTGGTTTGCCATTAAATTGGCTAGCTGTTACATAGAAACCAACAGCAATTACAATTGACACTATGATGATACTAATTCCGAAGCTATCGGCTAAGGTGCTGTTTTCACCTAAGACACTTTCTAAAGTCATGAAGACTGATGAAGAGGCAATCATTAAAAAGGTGCCGAGGGCTGTTAATAAATTTGACTTGGTGCTATTGGTAATAAAAGCATTGATTTCTTCTTCTGTGAGTAAGGGATAGTGTGGCAGTTTGTTTTTATCTTGTGTTTTGAATTGATAAGCATCAATCAGTTCCTCAATACTGCCAAATTCAGTAATCACTTTACCAACGGCTTCATGCTCACTCAGACCTGAATCAATTAAGTCTTGGTATTTGTCTTCCATATTTGCCAAGATTTCTGCCTTCAGTTGAAGCATTTCATCATTGACTTCAATCTTGTTAAACATAGAATCAAGATAGGTTTTTATTACGTCCATAATTAAGCTCCTTTAATAATATTTTCCACGATTGCTTTAACGATTGTCCATTCTTTGACTTTATCTTGTAAGACTTCTTTCCCTTTTTGCGTTAATCGATAGTAGGTTCTTGGACGACCATTTGTTTTCTGGCCGGGATAGTCTTCGATTAAACCATCTTTTTTTAAGCGGTTAAAAATGGAGTAAAGAGTTGTTTCTTTCATGATGTATTTTTCATTGGATAAATGAGAAATTGTTTTGCCAATTTCATAACCATAGGAATCACTCTTATCTAAAATAGCTAGGATGAAAAGGTCGTTATACCCTCTAAAAATATCACTATTTATCAATGAATCACCTCACTCTTTTTACTGTATCTGATGGAGTATTTAAATTATAAAACAATTACTACGGCAGATAAAGTAGTTTTTTAAAAAATCAGACCATAGTCCTAGGAAAATAGGAATAAAACAAGCGCCTCTCGATTATTTAATCGAGAGACGCTTTGATTTTATTATTTGGCTTAGATTTAAAATAGGAATTAAGCTTTAAATAGTAATTGGTGTAATTTCAATGGTTCAATATATTGGCCGTCTTTATAGACACGCATATTACCACCAGAGATTTCATCAATTAGGACAACTTCATCGTTGTTTTGTAAAGTACCAAATTCAAACTTAATATCATAAAGATCAAGACCATGAGCTTTTAATTCATCAGATACAATGGTTGTAATTTGACGAGTGAGCTCAACGGTGCGGTCTACTTGTTCAGCGGATAAAATATCAAGAACAACTAATCCGTCTTTAGTGATTGGTGGATCTTGACGATCATCATCTTTAATTGTGAACTCCACGTATTGAGGAAGATCACTGCCTTCTTCAATATAATCACCGTAGCGACGGAAGAAAGAACCCACTGCTTTTTGGCGGCAAATCACTTCTAAACCTTTACCAAACACTTTAGCAGGCTTAACCTCCATTGTTTGTTCATCCATGTTTGCATTAACAAAGTGTGTTGAGATTCCAGCTTGATGGATTTTATCAAAGAAAAATTGAGACATTTCTAAACCAGCACGACCAACGCCTTCGATAGATAGACCAACAGAGTTCGCCCCAGGGTCAAAGACACCGTTTTCTCCAGTGACATCGTCTTTAAATTTTAAGAGGTAGTTTCCATTTTCCAAGGAGTAGACGTCTTTTGTTTTGCCTTTATAAACTAATTGCAATTTCAACACCCTTTCTTATTAACATAAGTTAATTTTAGCACACCCCTATCTTAAGGAGTATAAAAAGTTAGATGAATAAACGAAATTCCAGTTAAACGTTCGGGAAAACATACGAACAAATTTTCTGGTTTAGAAAGTGACCTGTGTTATAATGAGGTGAAGAGTTTTTTTACGGACAGAGAAGAGAGGGATTATTTTGACTAAAGATAAAATTACCATCAAGGGTGCAAGAACCCACAATTTAAAAAATATAGACATAGAAATACCTCGTGATCAATTAGTTGTAGTGACTGGATTATCGGGGTCTGGCAAGTCATCACTTGCCTTTGATACCCTATATGCAGAAGGCCAAAGAAGGTATGTAGAAAGTTTGTCAGCCTATGCACGTCAATTTTTAGGGCAAATGGATAAACCGGAAGTCGATTCGATTGAGGGTCTGAGTCCCGCCATTTCAATTGATCAAAAGACAACCAGTAAGAACCCGCGCTCAACCGTAGGAACAGCTACTGAAATTAATGATTTTTTACGTTTGCTTTATGCCAGAGTAGGGACTCCCTACTGTCCTCGTCACAACTTACCCATTGTTAGACAATCTGTTGAACAGATGGTGGATCGCTTATTGGAATTACCAGATCGCAGTAAAATTCAAATTCTTTCACCACTTGTAAGGAATCAAAAAGGGCAGCATAAAAGAGTGTTGGAGCAAGTAGCTAAAGAAGGTTATGTTCGTGTAAGAGTAGATGGAGAAATATTTGATTTAACCGAAGTTCCCGAACTTTCAAAAAAAGTCAGTCATACTATTGAAATTGTGGTCGATCGAATTGTGATTAAAGAAGGGATTCGATCTCGACTTTATGACTCCGTTGAAACAGCAGTGAATGCTTCTAAAGGTTATTTAGTTGTAGATGTAATTGATGGAGAGGAACTTTATTTTAATGAGCATTATACTTGTCCATACTGTGATTTTTCTATTGAAGAGTTAGAACCAAGACTTTTTTCTTTTAATGCACCCTTCGGTTCTTGTCCGGCTTGTGATGGTTTGGGTGCTCGTTTAACTCCTGATGAAGATTTAATTATTCCTGATCCAACCTTAACTTTGCGTGAGGGAGCCTTTTTACCTTGGGGCAAAGAAGGTTCGGGCTACTATGCTTCTATGCTAGAACAATTTGCTAAAGCTTACGGTATCCCAATGGACCTTCCTTATGAAGAATTAACCAAGGACCAACAAGAAGCGCTCAAATATGGGCAACCTAACTTTCACTTTAAATTTACCTTTGAACCCATGCACGGTGGTAAGAAGCGAACGGTTGATCAGACATTTGAAGGGATCTTTAATAATGTTGAAAGACGCTATAATCAAACAAGTTCAGATTATATGCGAGATGTTTTGCGTAATTATATGCAAGAGTTAGAGTGTCCAACTTGTAGAGGTCAACGCTTGAACGAAAAAGCTTTAAGTGTAAGAGTGGCTGATAAAAATATTGCTCAAGTGACAGCATTGTCTATTGATATGGCAAAAACACATTTTGAAAATATACAATTTGATGAGCATGACTTGATGATTGCTCAACCGATTATGAAAGAAATCAATGATCGTTTGACTTTTCTAGATAATGTGGGATTGGAGTATTTGACACTCGATCGAATTGCAGGCTCGTTGTCAGGAGGAGAAGCTCAAAGGATTCGTTTAGCTACCCAAATTGGCTCGCGACTAAGCGGCGTGCTTTATATACTGGATGAACCTTCAATTGGCTTGCATCAACGAGACAATGATCGCTTAATTCATTCATTAATGGAGATGCGTGATTTAGGGAACACCCTAATTGTTGTTGAGCACGATGAAGAGACCATGTTAGCAGCTGACTACCTAATCGATATTGGGCCTGGTGCGGGCGATCAAGGAGGAAAAATTGTAGCTGCTGGAACCCCTCAAGAGGTAATGGGGAACCCTGACTCTCTTACTGGTAAATACCTAAGGGGCGAAAAAGGGATTGTTGTGCCTAAAAAACGTAGACAGGAAGACTTAGGTTGGATTGAGGTCAAGGGTGCTCGTGAAAACAATTTAAAAAATATCGATGTTTCTTTTCCAATTGGTCGCTTAACTTGTGTGACTGGCGTTTCCGGTTCTGGCAAATCGTCCTTAGTGAATCGCATCTTAAAAGTTGCCTTAGCTAAGCGGTTAACCTCTACTCAGGAAAGACCGGGTAAATTCAAAGATATCAGTGGATTTGAAGAGCTAGAAAAAGTGATTGAAATTGATCAAAGTCCAATTGGTCGAACTCCAAGGTCTAACCCGGCAACCTATACTTCTGTTTTTGATGACATTCGTGCATTATTTGCGAATACTAATGATGCTAAAATTCGCGGTTACAATAAAGGAAGATTTTCATTTAATGTCAAGGGAGGACGTTGTGAATCTTGTGGTGGAGCAGGTATTAAGAAAATTGAAATGCATTTTCTCCCAGATGTTTATGTTCCGTGCGATGTCTGTCATGGCGCCCGTTACAATTCAGAGACACTCGAAATTAAATTCAAAGGACAATCGATAAGCGATGTCTTAAATATGACAGTCGATGAAGCAGTGGAATTTTTTGATGCGCATCCAAAGATAGCGCGCAAAATGAAAACGCTGCAAGACGTAGGTTTAGGCTATATCCAGTTAGGACAATCGGCAACCACTTTATCGGGTGGAGAAGCACAGCGAATGAAATTAGCCGCTGAACTTCATCGTGTTTCCAATGGCAAAACGCTTTATATTTTGGATGAACCGACTACTGGATTACATGTTCATGATATTGTTAAATTAATGAATGTTATTAATCGATTAGTAGAGGCTGGCAACACGGTAGTTATTATTGAACACAATCTTGATGTAATTAAAACGGCAGACTATATTATTGATATGGGGCCCGAAGGTGGTAGTCACGGAGGTCAAGTAGTGGCTGTTGGTACTCCGGAAGAAATCGCTAGAAAACGAAAGAGTCATACTGGCAAATTTTTAAAAGATATTTTGAAGCGCGATAAAGATAAGGGTTTTCGATAATAGAGAGCATAGGCTGGGAAATTAAGACGTCCGGCCTATGCTTTTTTAATAATAACCGCTATCCTAATAACAGGAATCAGATAACGATTTCTTTAAAAACAAATATCAGCCTAGGGACCTATGATTAAAGAGTAATTAACTAGCATAATAGAAGATGAAGAGGGTCAGTATAAATTAGGAGGATTATTATGAACGAGAAAGAAAGAATTATCGAATTAGTTAGACAAAAAATTATATCTATGGATGAAGCCTTAAGATTACTTGAAGCAGGTGGTATGGCAAACGATTCATCAGAACCTACTGAGGATAGCGCTAAGACAAAAGACACTAAAATTGAGAGCAAGACATTGGTAAAAGATGACCTCAACCGCCTGGTTCGTTCAATGGTAGATCAAGCAGTGAATGCAGGGACAAGTGTAGTGAAAGAAGTAGCTCAAGCAAGCAATCAAGTCGTTAAAGAGGTCAATGATTCACTGGAAAACCGTAAAGAAACAAAAGACAGACCTTCTTTTAAAGAACAGACCAGTGATCAAGAAGAACATGCTTCTTATCAAGCAAAGGCTGAAGCTTTTGAAACAAAAGGGCAGGCCATTCAGCAAGAAATTGAAGAGGTTAATGAGCGACTTCATCAATTTAATGAAGAAAAGATTATTATCCAACAGCGGTTAAGAGAACTAGAAATTCTGGCTGAAATTGAAGAACTGACCACTGAGATGAAAGATCAGGTCAAAGATTTTACCTTACAAGAAAGAGCGATTGACAGTGAAATTAAACATTTAGAACAGCAAGTCGAAGGACTTTATGATCAGCAAGAGGATCTATATGAAGAATGTAAAGAAAATCAACAAGCTGACCCTGAATTTAAACGGTTTATTTCTAATTCCACCCAAGTTCTTACTGAGCAAGCGCACCAATTTAAAGAAGAAGCAAGCAGAGAAGGTAAACGCCTTGGCAAGCAAGTGAAGGATCTGATAAAATCCTCACTCAATAATTTCACCACTAAGGATGTTAATGTATCTTTCAATGTGCCTTGGATTAAGAGTCAAGTATTAGACCATACTTTTTCCTTTGATGGAGCAACTTTAACAGCGATGGATTTTAATGTATTAAATGGTGATTTACAAGTAGAATTCCATGAAGGCGACGACATTTTAGTAGAGGCTGCTATTAAGCTGATGGGTGGACAAGATAAGCTAACGGTTGACTTGTTCAAAGAAAAAGTAACTATAACCACCATTGAAAATAAATTGGTTTTTCATGTGGATGCTATGAATTTAGCTATGGATGCCAAGATCAGCTTGCCTCATAAGCTATATCATTCAGTTGTTTTAAATACCCTTAATGGAGATATAAGAGTCAAACAAATGGAAGTAAACAATCTAATCATTTCTAGTAAGCGAGGAGACATCCGTCTTGCTGATACCAAGGCAGATGAAGTGAATATTGACACAAAATTAGGAGATGTTAAACTTAAAAACATCTCAACTGATATATTAGGTTTGAATCTAGTCAATGGTGATGTAAAAATTAAAAACTCAACCATCCAAACAACTAGTCTTAAAAATATTAATGGAGACTTCCGAATTGTTGGACCAGTTGGTAATATTAAGGCCAGTACAGTTAATGGAGATTGTTACATTACTAAAAAAGATATCGAACCAGCTAACATCTCACTTTCAGCTGTTCATGGCGACCTTAAAGTCAGCTTACTAAAAGAACAGGCTTTCACCGCAAGAGGTAATCTCTCTGAAGGACAAATTAAGCATCGAATGTCTGGCTTAGACCGACAAGAAATTTTTGATGGTGGTAAATCATTTATATACAATCGTCCCGGTCATCTGGATCAGAAAGAAGTTCAGATTGATGCAAGTATTACCTTTGGAGATTTGTACCTAAAAGATGGAGATTCTGAGACAGGAAAGGAAGGTAAATAATGCAACGATTAACACGCTCATCATCCGATCGCCGCATTTTTGGTGTTTGTGGTGGTATAGCAGAATACTTTAATATTGATTCGACTTTAGTCCGTTTAATTTTTCTGATTGCTATGTTTTCAGCAGGAGTGGGTTTTTTCCCATACATTTTAATGGCGGTTATTATACCCTATGATTATCAAGTTGGCAAACCCTCTTTACGTCGTAAAGGAAAGAAATATTCAGAAACTAATTCTCATCAGGTGATTAAAGATATTACTCCTCAAGATGACGATAACTGGAGTGACTTTTAGAAAAATAAAACGAGCCCTCATCTTATTAGGTGAGGGCTCATTTTTAATGATAGCGCCATTTGCTAGTCAGAAGGCTCTTTCTATGATACCATTTTAGAGAAAAATGAATGGAGGATCGGACCGTGGGAAAATATGTGACAGTCCAAAAATTAACTGAAACTTTAGATGTGGAGATTGTCTATGGTCATGAACATGTCGATAAGAAAATTGTTTCCAGTGAAGTTTCAAGACCAGGACTTATTCTGGCAGACTTCAAAGAATTCTATCCGAGTGATCGGATTCAATTAATCGGTCGAACAGAAACAGCTTATTTAGATACCTTGACTAGCCAAGAACGTATTGAGAAATTCCGCTCTATCTGTCGTGAAGATACGCCTGCTATTGTAGTCGCTCGAAAAATATCTATACCTTCAGAACTTATTTTAATAGCTAAAGAACGTCAGGTGCCACTACTTTCAGCTCGTTCTCGTACTAGCCGGGTCTTGGCAAATCTAACCAATTATTTAGAAGGACAATTAGCAGAGCGTTTTTCAAAGCATGGAGTCTTTCTTGAAGTATTTGGGATGGGAGTCTTGTTAACAGGCACCTCTGGAGTCGGCAAATCAGAAACCGCTTTAGAGTTGATTCAAAGGGGTCACCGTCTAGTAGCCGATGACCGAGTAGAATTTTTTATGGTGGATGAGCTAACCCTAATTGGTGAAGCGCCGGAAATTCTACAAAACTTATTAGAAATTCGTGGCTTGGGAATTGTTGATGTAATGAGTCTTTATGGAGTCTCGGCCATTGTACGTTCTAAAAAGTTAGAATTAATTATCGAGATGGTATTAGATGATGGACAAATTGAATATGATCGTTTAGGGTCTGGTCAACAATACGACCGGATTTTTGATGTTCAAATCCCAAGAACGAGAATACCGGTAAAAACAGGACGGAACTTAGCAGCTATTATTGAAGCAGCCGCTATGAATTTCAGAGCCAACAGTATGGGCTTTGATGCTACAGATGCCTTTAATGCTAAATTAGATGCTTTGATCATGTCTAATCGTGAGGTGACTAATGATTAATTCTTTCGGCTCAATTTTTATGAAGATAGATCGCATCGCCTTTCATATTGGAAGTTGGCCTGTCTATTGGTATGGGCTAATCATTGGTTTCGGAATGTTATTGGCCTATTTCTTATATATAAGGGAAGTTAAACGTAAAGGGGCCGATCCAGATAAGGCCTTTGATCGCCTTTTTTGGGCAATTATCATCGGTTTTATAGGGGCTAGAATTTATTATGTAGCCTTTTCTTGGCAGTCCTATCAAGATAATTTGTTGAGTGTTTTTGCTATTTGGAACGGTGGTATTGCAATCTATGGCGGAATTATTGCGGGCTTTCTAACCTTAATATATTTTATTCGTAAAGATAATTTAAATGCAGCATTAGAAATGGACATGGCAGCACCTGCCTTGATGTTGGCACAAATTGTTGGGCGGTGGGGTAATTTTATTAACCAGGAGGCTTACGGAGGGATTGTGAGTCGCTCCTATTTAGAAAATTTAAGATTACCTACTTTTATCATTGATCAAATGGAAGTCCAAGGGCAATATCGTCAACCCACCTTCTTATTTGAGTCTTTATGGAACTTTATCGGTCTTGTTTTAATTATGACGATAAGAAGGAAGCGTTTCTTAAAAGAAGGAGAAGTCGCAAGCTTTTATGCAGTTTGGTACGGTATAGGTAGAGCTTGGATTGAAGGTTTACGAACAGATAGTCTTTATTGGGGACCTTTTAGAGTCTCACAAGTTTTTTCGTTAATTATCGTTGTAAGTGCTATTTCAATTATGATTTATCGAAGAGTCCACTTGACACTTCCCTTCTATAAGGAATCAGATATTGCAAGATAAGGAGAAAAAAATGAACATTACAATTCTAGGATCAGGTTCGTGGGGGTCTGCTCTAGCAAAAGTCTTATCAGACAATCAACATAGTGTTACTATTTGGAGCATTGATCCTCAGGTGGTTGATGAGATTAATCAACAACATACCAACTCGCATTTTCTTAAAGAATTTGAGCTGAATGAGACTGTTAAAGCAACGCTTGATTTAGCACAAGCCTTAAAGAAAGCAGAAGTCTTGCTTTTTGCAGTACCCACCCAAGCAATTCGTAAGGTTTCTAAAGAAGTAAATAAACTTTTAGTCAAAATGGAGCGACCTCCTTTAATTATTCATGTGTCTAAAGGACTTGAACAAAAAAGTCACTTGCGTATTTCTCAAGTGCTTCAAGAAGAGCTGACCACAGATCTTTACAGAGCTTTAGTCGTCTTATCCGGTCCTAGCCATGCGGAAGAGGTCGCACGCGAAGATCTTACATCCGTTACCGCGGCCAGTGAATCGCTAGAAGCTGCTGAAACTGTTCAAGAGCTCTTTATGAATAATTATTTCCGTGTATACACTAACACGGATGTGATAGGGGTTGAATTAGGCGCTGCCTTGAAAAACATTATTGCTTTAGGCGCAGGAATTCTTAATGGTTTAAACTACGGGGACAATGCTAAGGCCGGTTTAATTACACGGGGCTTGGCTGAAATATCGCGTTTGGGTATACGCTTAGGGGCAGACCCGCTAACTTTTCTTGGTTTAAGTGGAGTTGGAGACCTCATTGTAACTTGTACCAGCATTCATTCACGTAATTGGCAAGCTGGTAATTTGTTGGCTAAAGGCTTAACCGTTGAAGAAGTGACAGAAGAAGTCCAGATGGTGGTTGAGGGTATTTTTACTTGCCTGGCAGCTTATGAGTTGGCACAAGAATATCAAGTCGATATGCCAATTACTAATGGCCTCTATCAAGTTCTTTATCAAGGAGCGGATGTTAAAGAAGTGGTTAGTCAATTAATGAATCGCTCTGGCAAACAAGAAGCCTCTTTAGCCCAACACAATGAAGTGATCACCTCAGAGAAAGGAAGATAAGATGGAAGATACGATTGAAAAGACAATGATTAATGTCGATGTTGTGATAGTAGGCGCTGGCCCTGGAGGAATGACGGCAGCCCTATACGCTTCACGTGCCAATTTAAAAACAATTATTCTTGAGAAGGGTCTACCAGGAGGAGAAGTTAATAATACGGCTGATGTAGAGAACTATCCAGGTTTTTCTAAAATAGCCGGTCCAGAATTAGCTCATAAATTTTTTGAATCTGCTATGGAGTTTGGCGCGCAGCATTCAATGGAAACGGTGGTTGGAATTGAGTTACATGACCAAGTAAAACATGTCATTACCAGCAAGAACATCTATGTAGCACCTGTTGTCATTATTGCTACTGGATCTCAGCATAGAAAGTTAGATATTCCAGGGGAAAATCTTTTAAGTGGTAAAGGAGTTTCTTATTGTGCTGTTTGTGATGGCTTCTTTTTCCGTAACCGCCACTTAGTGGTTGTAGGAGGGGGAGATTCGGCTGTCGAAGAAGGAATTTACCTCACTCAGTTTGCTGATAAAGTAACCATTGTTCACCGTCGAGACAGTCTTAGAGCTCAACAGATATTACAAGAGCGTGCTTTCAAAAATGATAAAATTGACTTCATTTGGGATACGACTGTTGAAGAAGTTATAGGTGATCAATCCGTAGAAGGCGTGTTCTTACGAAATAGAAAAACCGGCGAACGCTACACATATCCTTGTGAGGGAGTCTTTATCTACATTGGCTTAGTGCCGAACTCTTCGTTGGTTAGCCATCTAGATATTACGGATGAAGAAGGATGGATTATCACCAACGAAAAAATGGAAACGCGGATTCCGGGCATTTTTGCTGTAGGAGATGTTCGCCAAACACATTTACGTCAAATTGCCACGTCTGTTGGCGACGGGAGTCATGCAGGCCATATGGCTTACCAATATATTCAAACCTTAGCAGACTAATTTTTATAATTAATCAGACTTAGCTATTTTTAAAGGTAAGTCTTTTTAAGAAATAACTAAAAACGTGGGAGATTAGTCAAATTTCTACTATTTTATCCCAATCATGATATAATAAATAACAATGAGAAAGGTGGCGAGAATATGCCTTGGCGTGAATTATATAAAAAATGGAAAAACAAAGAAAATCTTGACCAAGCGGTCAAGAAATCTCTAGAAGAACAAGCTGGCGATGAAACAAAAGATGCTTTTAATAATGTTTTAAGCTTTGGTACGGCAGGGATGCGCGGTATTATAGGAGCGGGCCCGAACCGAATGAATATTTATACAGTTAGACAAGCAACAGAAGGTTTAGCCATGTTAATCAATGAAGCAGGTCAAGAAGCAAAAGAGCGTGGTGTTGTTATTGCCTATGATTCGAGACACTATTCCCCCGAGTTTTCAATGGAAGCCGCTTTAGTCTTAGGTAAGCACGGAATTAAGGTTTATTTATATGAAAGCCTACGTCCAACACCTACCTTGTCCTTCGCTGTGCGTTATTTACATGCTTATGCGGGTATCATGGTAACGGCTAGTCACAATCCGGCAGAATATAATGGTTATAAGGTCTATGGTGAAGATGGCGGTCAAATGCCACCAGAAGATGCGGATAAGTTAACTCGGTTTGTACGGTCCATTGAAGATCCACTAGTCATTGAAGTAGGAAATAAGACGGAATTGTTAGGGTCAGGTAAAGTTGAAATTATTGGTGATCGTGTGGATCAAGCTTATCTAGCTGAGATTGCTAAAGTAACGATTGATTCTAATCTAATTGCTGAGATGGCAGAAGAAGTAAAAATTGTTTTTACTCCACTACACGGTACGGGAATGTATCTAGGGATGCAGGCTTTAGAACAAGCAGGGTTTTCTAACATCCATGTTGTTGAAGAGCAAGCAGAACCAGATGGAGGTTTTCCAACTCTTAAATCCCCTAATCCTGAATCGCCTGAATCATTTGACTTGGCTGAACAAATTGGGCGAAATATTGAAGCTGATATTCTTTTAGCAACAGATCCGGATGCTGATCGTTTAGGTGCGATGATTCGTACTCAAGAAGGAAATTATCAATTGCTATCAGGAAACCAAATCGCCTGCTTAATGTTGAATTATATGTTAAAAGCATACCAAGCCAAAGATCAATTACCTGAAAATGGTGTAATCATAAAATCGATTGTTTCAACAGATCTAGCAGAAGAAATTGCTAAAGCCTATAAGGTTGAGACGGTAGATGTTTTAACAGGTTTTAAATTTATTGCAGAAAAAATTAAACAGTACGAAGAATCAAAAGCGCACACCTTCATTATGGGCTTTGAGGAAAGTTTTGGCTATTTATTGAAGAGCTTTACACGTGATAAAGATGCTATTCAAGCCTTAGTAATGTTGGCTGAAATTACAGCCTTTTATAAAAAACAAAACAAAACCCTCGCACAAGCGCTAATGTCAATTTATGAAGAATATGGTTATTATAAAGAAAAAACTTTATCCATCTCTTTTACATCACTTGATGGAAAGCAAGAAATGGAAGCGTTAATGAATGAAACGCGGGCTAATCGCTTGACGGAGGTAGCTGGTATTCCTGTTGCCGAAGCCTACGATTATTTAAATAGTAATTTGATTTATGCAGATGGTAAACAATCCAGTCTTTCATATCCTAAATCCAATGTTTTAAAATATAAATTGAAAGACGGATCATGGATTGCCTTAAGACCAAGTGGCACAGAGCCAAAAATAAAATTATATATGGGCGCTAAAGCTGAAAGTGAACAGGCTGCAAATGACAAAATAGTGAGTTTAGAGGCCTTTTTGAATCAATTGATTAAGTAAGTTAAATCTCTGCTGAAATCTTTTTCTTTTTAAGAAAGTGGATTTCAGCAGCTTTTTTAGCTAAAAGATTCATAGATAGAGTAGAAATTAATTTGTGATATAATAGAGAGTAATAAATATTCACCAAGAAAAGAGGGAGACCATGTCAAATTTGGAATTAGTCATTATCACTGGGATGAGTGGTGCAGGCAAAACCGTTGCTGTTCAAAGTTTTGAAGACCTTGGATATTACTGCATCGATAATATGCCGCCAAGTCTTTTGCCAACCTTTTGGCAATTGATGCGAGAATCAGGTAAAATCACTAAAATCGCTATGGTAATTGATTTAAGAACACGGGAGTTTTTTGATGAGTTATCGGATATAATCGGTACGATGGATAATAATCAAGATGTTACTTCAAGAATTCTCTTTTTAGAAGCCAATGACCAAGAATTGGTTTCTCGTTATAAGGAGTCACGTAGACATCATCCATTATCACAAGCAAATGAAGTCTCAACATTGAGTGCGATTGCTAAAGAAAAAGAGTTATTACGCGATTTAAGAACGCGTGCTCAAATGATTGTAGACACTTCTGAAATGAAACCCAGACAACTAAGAGCTTATATTATGGAACATTTTGCTGAAAAGGAGCAAGTTACCTTTAGAATAGATGTAGTCTCTTTTGGTTTTAAGTATGGTCTTCCAATAGATGCAGATGTTGTCATGGATGTGCGTTTTTTACCTAACCCTTATTATATTCAAGATTTAAGAGGATTAACTGGAGTGGATAATGCGGTTTATGATTATGTTATGAGTCAACCGGAAAGTCAAATTTTTTATAATAAGCTAATCGACTTATTAAATTATTGTGTTCCTGGCTATAAACGCGAAGGCAAAAGTAGGGCTGTGATAGCGATTGGTTGTACAGGGGGGCAACACCGTTCAGTGGCCCTAGCTGAAAGAATTGGCGAACATTTTACTCGCATGAATTATTGTACAAATGTTAATCACCGTGATATGGCAAAAAACCAAAACCAAGTATTAAAGAAGGTTGCTAGAAATGAATCAGATGCATCAAGCTCGTTATAAAGTTGCGGTAATCGGTGGGGGAACCGGCTTGCCTGTAATTTTAAGAGGGCTAAAGAAATTAGATGCCAACATTACAGCAATCGTTACTGTTGCCGACGACGGAGGGTCATCTGGCGTTATTCGTGATTATATTAACGTTGTTCCACCGGGAGATATCCGTAACTGTATGTCAGCTCTTTCCGAAGCAGACCCAGTCTTACTTGAACTCTTTCAATATCGCTTTAACACGGATGATGATTTTTTAGCAGGCCATGCCATTGGAAATCTTTTGATTGCCGCTTTAAAGGAAATGAAAGGCTCACTGTCGGAAGCCATTGATATCTTATCGCAATTTATGAATATTAATGGTCAAATCCTACCAGCAGCTCCTGAACCATTAATTTTGCAAGCTTTATTTGAAGACGGAACGATTGCTGTTGGCGAGTCGAAAATAGCCCACCATCGTAAACGCATTCAAGAAGTTAATGTAATGACTATTGAAGGAAAACCTGCCGTTAAGGCTTCTTCAAGGGTTGTGGAAGCAATCATGGAAGCAGACTTAATTGTATTAGGTCCAGGCAGTTTGTATACTTCTATTTTGCCCAATTTAATGATTGATGAGATTGGACAAGCGATATCAAAAACCAATGCTCAGGTAGTTTATATTTGTAATATTATGACTCAATTAGGAGAAACAGAAAACTTTACGGATGCAGATCATATTGAAGTATTACATAATCATTTGGGAGTTCGATTTGTCGATACCGTTTTGGTTAATACTACAGAAGTTCCCAAAGAATATATTATCAATCAACCAAACAAAGAGTATCTGCTTCAAGTAAAACACGATTTCAATGGTTTGCGTCGTTTAGGATGTCGGGTTATATCTAGTGAGTTTTTAAGTATGAAAGAAGGCGGCGCTTATCATGATACGGATAAGGTTGTTGAAGAATTAGGGCACTTATTGAATAGTGTGCGTTTGCTTGATAAAAATAGTTCTGATTCAAATAAGCACTCAGTTTTATAAATGGACTAAATGTTGGTTAAGGAGAGAGTAGGATGACATTTGCAGCAGAAGTAAAAAAAGAATGTACATTATTAGAAGTTCACAAAGAGCATGCCAAAGCAGAATTAGCGGCATTGATCCGCATGAATGGTGCGGTTTCTATTTATCAACAAAAGCTAATTTTAAATGTACAAAGTGAAAATGCTGCAATCGCAAGAAGGTTATATACCTTACTCAAGGACTACTTTGATGCTGAAAGCGAACTGATTGTTCGGCGCAAAATGAAATTAAAAAAGAACAATGTCTATATTGTGCGCTGTCGTTATCATGTACAAGAAATTTTAGAAGATTTAGAAATTTTTGATCAATTAAGCCTCATCTCAAGAGTGGCTCCCGAAATAATGCAAAACGACCCAAAGAAGCGCTCTTATTTGCGAGGAGCCTTTTTAGCGGGAGGCTCGGTGAATAATCCGGAGTCAAACTCTTATCATTTAGAAATATACTCGAGTTATGAGGATCATAATGAAGATCTTTGTAAAATGATGAATGATTTTCATTTAAATGCAAAAACAATTGCTCGTAGAAACGGATATATCACCTACTTAAAAGAGGCAGAGAAAATCGCTGACTTTTTAGTAATTATTGGAGCCAATCGAGCAGTCTTAAAATTTGAAGATGTGCGGATTGTTAGGGATATGAGGAATTCAGTTAATCGCTTAGTTAATTGTGAAAACGCTAATCTTAATAAAGTAATTGATGCTTCGCAAAAACAAATTGCAGCTATTAAACGAATTGAAGCCAAAAAAGGATTGTCCTCTTTACCGGAAAAATTAGAAGAAATGGCACGTTTTCGTATTGAAAATCCAGATATGAGCTTAAGAGAGTTGGGAGAGCAAATTCCTAACGGACCTATTTCGAAATCGGGAGTTAATCATCGGTTGAGAAAAATTGTTGAATTGGCCGAAAAAATCTAAATAATATATTTGCTTAGCACTTTTAAACTTCTTTTTTGGTATTTAATATTAACACCATTAAGGAGGAATTATATGAATCAAGTAACTTTTGTTGGTAGATTATGTCGAGACATACAGTTAAAAGAGGTTGGCGATTCAGCGGCTGTTACTAATAATGTCATTGCAATCAAACGTCCTTTTCGCGATCGTAATGGTGAATCAGTGACTGACTTTATTCCTTTCGTCGCTTGGAACGGTTTGGCAAAATTGATTCACAAGTATGCATGCAAGGGGCAACGCATTGCTTTATCAGGAATGATGCAAAGTCGCAGCTATCTCAACGCTGAAAAAGAAGAAATTTATGTTATTGAATGTAATGCCAGCGAAATTACTCTCTTGGATAAGCCGAAATCTAAGGCGGTTTCTAATCAAGAGATGGAGATGAAGGCGGAAGATATGCAGGTGTCCCAAGAAACGATTCAGCAAGTGTTAAATGATATTTCAAATTGATTAGCTGTTTTAAAAAGTTGCCGAGCAAATACTTGCTCGGTTTTTTGTTTTTATAAAATAATAAGCCCAAAAACTATAAATGTTATATACTACCTTGGACTGAGTGGAGAAGACCTAGTGTCTCTTATAATAAGATTTGTGTATAATAGAAAAAACAGTAGGTTCTTAAAAAGGGGGAAGCCAAATGAAAATATTAATGATTGAGGATAATGAATCCGTTTGTGAAATGATGGGGATGTTCTTTGAAAAAGAAAATTTTGAAGCAAGCTTTCATGGTGATGGAAAAGAAGGATTTGAAGCCTATCGGACGCAACCTAACATTTGGGACATTGTTATTCTGGATTTAAATCTACCTTCTATGGATGGAATGACCATTTGTCGCAAAATTAGACAGATTTCTAAAGAGACGCCTATTATTATGCTAACTGCTCAAGATTCTGAAAGCGACCAAGTGATTGGTTTAGAAATGGGCGCGGATGATTATGTAACCAAACCCTTCAGTCCCTTGACGTTATTAGCGAGGATGAAAGCTCTGCATCGAAGAGCACAAGTAGTTTCAGCTGATGCAGCTTTTAAAGAAGAAAATGAGTTTGATATTGAAACAAAAACTGTCAAAATCAATACTTCTACACGTGAAGCTTACTATCACGATAAAAAAATAGAGAGTTTAACACCTAAGGAATTTGATTTATTTGTAATGTTTGCTCAGCATCCTAAGCGAGTGTTTACCAGAGAGCAATTACTCAAGAGTATTTGGGAAGATCCCTTTTTTGGTGATGAAAGAACAGTAGATGCACACATAAAAAAATTAAGACAAAAAATAGAGCGTTATGGTTCCCAGTTGATTCAAACAGTTTGGGGAGTTGGTTATAAATTTGAAGAACTAGGTGATTAATTATGAAGTTCTTATGGCAGCAAATAATTGTTTTCTTAATAGTATTATTGACTGCCCTAACGGTTTCTGCATACCGTATTTCCGATTATATGGAAAAGAAGATCTATGAGGATCGTGAATTGCAGCTCTTGCGTTATGGTGAAAATATAGTTGATAATTATTTTTCGAGAGAAGATTTGGTTCGTGCATCCCAGTTACTGTCAAGTGAAAAAATAATTATCCAAGTGAATTTGTCCGATGGACGAATAATTTATCCTACTTATGATCAGCGCTTTGGTTCGAAGTTGAGTAAAGAAGATCTGGAACAGATTGCTAAGGGTGGAAATGTTGGGTTACGCTACTCACAAAGATACGTAGACCCAGACACGCAGTTACAAATGGCAACGGTCTACATTCCTTTGAAAGAAAATCAAGTAGCAGGTTTTCCTCCGGGTTTTATTAGTTTAGGGGCACCACTAGAAGATTTAGAAGAAAAAGTGACGGCCATGCAAGAAAAAGTATTATTTGCTTATTTATTAGCAGGTATTGGAGGCTTAGGGATGAGTGTTCTCTTTTCAATCTATCAGACTAATAAGTTAAAACAGCTGCGAAAAGCCAGTCAAGAAATTGCCTCTGGAAATTATGAAATTAAGGTGAATACCAAAGGTCAGGATGAATTTGCTGATTTATCTAAAGATTTTCAAAAGATGGCAGATTCTCTTGTTCAATATGAGTCGGAAGTTGAAAGACAAGAGACATTAAGGAAACAATTCATGATGGATGTGGCTCACGAAATGCGAACCCCTCTAACAACCATGAGTGGATTATTAGAAGGTTTACGTTACGATATGATTCCTGAAAATCAAGTGGATCGCAGTTTGGAACTCATCCACTCTGAAACGCAGCGCTTGACACGTTTAGTTAATGAAAATTTAGATTATGAACGAATACGTAACAAACAAATCAGCCTAAATAAAGTTTCTATCAATACCGAAGTTTTATTTGAAAATATAAAAACCCAATTACAAGTAAAAGCTAAAGAAAAGAATGATCAATTAGTTAGTCAAATTGCACCAGATTTCACTTTATGGGCAGACTATGATCGTATTACTCAAGTTTTGATTAATTTAGTAACCAATGCCATTCAATTTTCGCAAGATAGTGAGATTGTTTTAGAAGCTAAAATGGTAGACGCAGGTTCTCAAATAAAAGTGATCGATCATGGTATTGGGATTGACACCGATCAGATTCGTTCCATATGGGAAAGGTTTTATAAAGTTGATGTTTCAAGAAAAAACACAAAGTTTGGGGAATCTGGCATCGGTTTGGCTGTTGTCAAATCCTTGGTTGAAGCTCATAATGGGAAAATAGAAGTTGAGAGCGAACTCAATAAAGGGTCAGTTTTTATAATAACGTTGCCACATCAAAACAAATAAGCTATAATGTACCCTTGTTAATGATAACTAACAAAACTGACATGATAAGGAGGACTATCGAGTGGGGAAAACTTTAAAAGGCATAATATCTATTGCTCTTATTTTAGGTTTAGTAGGAGTCATTACTTTGAACGCTTACGTAAATTCAAATTCAAAAGCTAATCTTGTTCAAAAGCCTAACCAAGAATTCACCAACATTTTGGACGATATTCAATCTCAAATTGATGAGCTATATTATGATGAAAACCAAGATTTCTTAAAAGAATCATTCCAAGTGGAAATGATAGACCCAATTAAAAAGAATATTAATAAGTTGAATGAATCAACGACTGTTAAGAATCAATATCTTGATCAGTTGAAAGAAATTGAAAAACGTTTCCAAGCACAAAATGAGGTCAATGACTTCTTTGCAGGAACCAAAGATGCTATCCGTGGAAATGAAGTGAATGAAGATTTAATGATCCGCGAAGGGCTCACTAAAGAAAAAGTGCTCAAGGTAAAAGAAGAATATTACTATGAAGAAATTGGAATTGATGAGCAGACTTCGGATTCAAATCAAGAAGTAGAATTAGATGCTTTTCAAAAGGCGATTAATCTTCTGATTGATCAAGTGGAAGAAAGTGTTGTTGAAGGTGATGAACTTTTAGAACTTTTCAAAGATGTAGAAAAAATTGATATCGTTGATGGTAATATTGGTAAAATAGCACAAGCTATGCGCAAATTCGATCAGCGATTATTAGAAGTCAAAGATTCACTTCCTTCTCTGTATAAAACAATGAATAAAAAAGCGGATACTTATACCCATAAAGTGATTAAAGAAGTGGCAAAAATAGCTAAAGATGTGCCACAATACTATCAACTCTTAGTTAGCTCTTTGGAACCATCTGAGCGTTTAAGTCAAGCTCTTGAAGATAATAAGGAACTTTTCGAAGGATCAGAGGAAACAACGGTTGAAGTAGTTGAAACAACTCAAAAGATAGCTGAAACTGTTGAGACTTCTAACGATTATTATTACGAGGAACCAGAAAACTCATGGACTAATCCAGAGCCAACACCTCCAAGTACAACTGTTCGACCAGGAACATCTGAACCAGTTGAATCGACACAAGTAATCGAGACATCTGAAGTTAATGACGATAATTATTACTAATATGCCTTTGATTTTTAATTAAGAAAAGCACTTCACCTTCAATTCATGCCTTTTATTAAAAGGTTATTTATTGGAAGTTGGAGTGCTTTTGTTAAAATAATTGGATATAAGAAATAAGGAGGAAAGATATGGATGTTTTATGCTTTATCGCCCATGATCAGCTAGCAAATTCTTCTAGCCAGCAATTTTTATTAGCTAGTGGCCAAGCGCTCACCCAAACAGACTACGTTGATTTAACGGCTGAGTGGCAAGACAAAGGTTTTTTTGATTCCAAACAAGAGCTTTTAAGAATGGCTGATTATGAGCGTATTTTATTTCAATTTCCTCTGTATTGGTATCAAGCACCGGCTATCTTAAAGGTTTGGATGGACCAAGTGTTTAATGATCAATTAAACTTTAAACAGACAGTGAAAATTTTACAAGATAAAGAATTTGGAATTGTATTAACGGTAGGTTCTAGACTCGAAAGTTTTCAACCAGGTGAACGAGCGGGAGTTAGTTTAGCGGACTTAATGTCACCTTATTATGCTTGGGCAAACGATTTTGCTATGAAGTATCGTCCACCTTTTATTATTTCACAATTTCATTATTTAACAGAAGAAGAAAAATATCATTTAATGATTGATTACGTGACTTATTTAAAAACAGGTCGACTTTATTTACTAGAAGATAAGGTGAATGTTTTGTTAGAAGAACTTGATCGACTAAAATTAAATTTAGACCCGCTTGATCAGCATATATATGACCAATTTATTCAGAAATTAATTGACCAAGCAGACGAGCTAAAAGAATTAGAACTTTTTGATGAGGAGTAGTAAAGATAATATGCAAAAAGCAAAGATGTTCCAAGTTCCTATTGAAAAATGGGTAGAAAGTTGCAAAGATTATCCAAGTCGTGCTGTTTTAAAGGTAGCTTTAGCTGTTTTGAAAGAGCAAGAGAAGAGAATTGAACAAAATAGAGACCAATTAGATGCTAATGCATGGAGTCCCAAAGCTTGGTCTTAGATAGGCTTGCAAGATAGTAGAATAGACTTTATACTAAAACGAAAGAACGAGTGGGAGTGAATGTGATGTCAATAATTGAAGATTTAAAGTGGCGAGGCGCTATCAATCAACAAACAGATGCAGAGGGTTTAGAGAAGCTATTATCTAAAAAAACGATTGCCTTATACTGCGGAGTAGATCCAACGGGGGATTCTATGCATATTGGGCATTTAATTCCTTTTATGGTTTTAAAGCGGTTTCAATTAGCCGGTCACCAACCGATTGTCTTGATTGGAGGGGCAACAGGATCGATTGGCGATCCTTCAGGTCGAACCAGTGAAAGAAGCTTACAAACAATGGAAGTAGTCCAAAAAAATGCTCAGAAGCTGACACAACAAATGGAAAAACTGTTCTTAAAAGGGGATTCGGATGATAATACTTTCAAAATAATGAATAATTATGATTGGTTAAGTAAACTCTCTTTATTAGAATTTCTGAGAGATTATGGTAAACACTTTAATGTTAATACGATGTTGGCTAAGGATGTTGTAGCCAGTCGACTTGAGAATGGAATTTCATTTACTGAATTTTCCTACCAAATTCTTCAATCCGTTGATTTTCATTACCTCTTCCAAACACAAAATGTTCAATTACAAGTCGGTGGTGGTGACCAGTGGGGAAATATTACAGCAGGTTTAGATTTTATCCGTCGTATGGAAGGAACAGAAGCAGAGGCCTATGGTTTAACTATTCCTTTAATGCTTAAGTCAGACGGTACTAAATTTGGCAAATCAGCAGGAGGAGAAACTGTTTGGTTAGATCCAGAAAAGACGACTCCTTATGAATTTTATCAATTCTGGCTTAATCAAGCAGATGATGATGTTGTTAAATATTTAAAATATTTCACTTTCCTCGAGCAATCAGAAATTGAAGCTTTAGAAAAAGAAGTGGCTGAACAACCGCATTTAAGAAAGGGACAACGTCGTTTAGCTGAGGAAATCACACGGTTTGTGCATGGTCAAGAAGCATTAGAAGAAGCCGAAAAAATTACTCACGCTCTGTTTACCGGTAATGTGGGTAATCTAACTACTCAACAAATTGAAGCAGGATTTAAAAATATGCCGCATGCACTAGCGAATAAAGAAGCAATGAATATTGTAATCTGGCTAGTGGAGACAGGGATCGTTCAGTCCAGAAGACAAGCCAGAGAATTTGTTAGCAACGGTGCTATATTAATTAATGGCACAAAAGTAACTGATTTGGATTATGAAATCAGTCAAAAAGATGCCATTGGAGAACTTTATATTATTGTCAGACGCGGGAAAAAACACTATACACTGGTCACTTTAAAATAGCGGTTGGTTCAAAACATCCTTAGAAAATTTCTAAGGATGTTTTTATCTGTTCAAATGTTTCAATAAGGTTACAAGTCTTATACGATTCAACGAAAACGCCCTTTTTTGATGTTTAATGTGTTAATATCATTCTTGTTAAGAGAAAAGTATCAATAGATATATTTAAATAAAAGTTCAAAGAGGAGCTAATAAGAATGAAAATCAAATTTTCTAAGAAGCTATTAACGACATTATTAACTTCATCAATTATACTTTCATCAGTTAGTAGTTTACCAATCTATGCTCAAGATATTGAGGGTATTAATGCAAACATTGATTATCAAGTAAATAATTTAAATGCTGAACAAACTCAGCTATATGCTCAGTTAGTAAATTCATACAATCAAATTGAAACAATTAAAGAAGAGGCTGAGCAACTTCAAAATTCGATTTCAGACGATAACCAAACAATTGAATTATTAAACCAAGAAATTGAAGAACTACAAGAAATGATTGACAAGCGTCAAGAGTTAATTGCTGAACAAGCGGTTGCTATTCAAGAAAAAGGTGGAACTACCAACTACCTAAATATTTTAGCATCTTCAGAATCACTTTCTGATTTCGTTGGACGAATGGATGTAATTATCAAGCTGGTTTCTTCTAATAAGGATTTATTAAATAGTCAAAAAGAAGACATGGCAAGTGTTGAAGCTAAAAAAGTAGCGACTGAAAAAGCTAAAGCAACAAAAGTTGATAAAATGATCAGCTTAGAAGCATTAAAAGGTGATTTAGAAGTTGAAACAGCTTCAGCAGAATTAGCTTACGCAGAATTAACTAGACAAGCAGAATTAGCTGAAGAAAACCGTCTAGCTCTAGAAGCAGAAGCAGCGGCCTTTGAAGCGGCAACTCAAGTAGCAATTATTGAGAACATACAAGCAGTTGAAGAAGCAGTTGTTGAATCTGGTGAAGATGTTGTAACTTCAGAAGTAGCACCATTAGAAACAATTGAAACATCTCAAGAGACTACACAAACAGCAGAAGTTTCATATGAAGTAGTTGCTTCACTAGAGACAATTGAAAGTGAAGAAGCAGTTGTTACAACTCAAGCAGTAGAAACAAGTTTAGAGCCAATTGAGACAACACAAGCTATCGAAACCACTGTTGCGCCAGTTGAAACAACACAAGTTGTTGAAACGAGTCTTGAGCCATTAGAAACAACAGCGGTTGAAGTGATTGCAACCACTGCAGAAGTAATCGAAGAAGTCCAAGCGCCAGACTTGTCTTATAATACTGGATCATTAATCGGAAATGCTGAAAAATATATTGGTATCCCTTATGTATGGGGAGGTAAATCTCCAGCAGGATTTGACTGTTCAGGATTTGTTCAATATGTTTTCAAAGAGACCTATGGTATGGAAATTGGTGGATGGACTGGTGCTCAAGAAAATGCGGGCACTAGAATTTCAATAGACCAAGCACAAGCAGGTGACTTATACTTCTGGGGTAGTCCTGGAGGAACTTACCACGTTGCTTTAGCAACTGGTGGAGGAAATTATATTCATGCTTCTCAACCAGGCACACCTTTAGGTTACTCAAACATTTCAACATTTACCCCATCGTTTGCGGTAAGAGTCTTATAAAAATTAATGAGAGTCAGGAAACTGACTCTTTTTTTATACAATCATTTAATTAAGCAAAAGACTGCTTCTAATCTATGATATAATATGAGAGATAATTTATTTGAAAGGGGCACTCATCCGTGACCGAACAAAAAACTTTTTATATTTCAACACCGATTTATTATCCCAGTGGTAAATTGCATATAGGAAATGCTTATTCCACTCTTGCTGCTGATACCATGTCACGCTATAAGCGTTTAATGGGTTACGATGTTTTCTTTGTAACTGGAACTGATGAACATGGTCAAAAGATTGAACAAAAAGCTGAGGAATTAAATTTAGAGCCCAAAGCATATGTTGATGAAATGGCTGAAGAAATTCAAAAGCTTTGGCAAAAACTAGAAATAACCAATGATCATTTTATTCGTACTACTGACGACTATCATGTTCAAGCGGTTCAAAAGATTTTTGACCAATTATTAGAACAAGGCGATATTTATTTGGGTGAATATTCAGGTTGGTATTCAGTCAGTGATGAGGAGTATTTTACCGAAACGCAGCTAGCGGAAGTCTTTAAAGATGAAAAGGGTAATGTCGTGGGAGGAATTGCTCCTTCCGGCCATGAAGTAGAGCTAGTAAAAGAAGAATCTTATTTCTTTAAATTAGCCAAATATACGGATCGGTTAATTGAATATTACGAATCCGATGATCAAGTGATTTTACCTGAATTTCGAAAAAATGAAATGATTAATAACTTTATCAAACCTGGTTTAGAAGACTTAGCAGTATCAAGGACCTCCTTCAGTTGGGGAATCCCAGTGAAGACAAATCCTAAACATGTTGTTTATGTATGGATTGATGCACTATCTAATTATATCACCTCTTTAGGTTATGGTAGCGATAATGATGAAGCTTTTAAAAAGTTTTGGCCTGCGGATATTCACGTCTTAGGCAAAGATATTTCGCGCTTCCATATGATTTATTGGCCCGCCTTATTAATGGCTTTAGATCTTCCTTTACCGAAACGTATTTATGCCCATGGTTGGATTGTCATGAAAGATGGCAAGATGTCTAAATCCAAAGGGAATGTGATTTACCCAGAGATTTTGATTGAACGATATGGTCTTGATGCGACTCGTTACTATCTTTTAAGAGGGATGAGTTTGGGGAGTGATTCTGTATTTACACCAGAAGACTTCGTTAAAAGCATCAATACTGAATTAGCCAATGACTTAGGAAACTTGCTCAACCGTACTGTTGCGATGATTAATAAATACTTCCAAGGTGCCGTACCTAACAAGCAAGTTTTGCAGTCACAAAATGATTTGGATAAAGAGTTCACTAATTATTTAACAGATCATTTAGAAGCATACCATGAAAAAATGGAATTAATGGCTTTTGATAAAGCGATTGACGCCTTAATGGCGATTGTTTCTAGATCTAACAAGTATATTGATCAAACTGAACCTTGGAATTTAGCAAAAGACTCACAATTAACAGATCGTTTAGCCATTGTAATGTTCCATTTGGCAGAAAGCTTACGCATCATCGGTCATTTATTAAGACCTTTTATGACACAGGCTCCATTGGAAATCTTCAAACAATTGGGTGTTGAGGAAGAAATAAACGCTAATTTAAGCGATCTAGTTTTTGGTCAATTTGCAGAAAATGCGCAGGTAATTAAAAAAGGTGTTCCTATCTTTCCTCGTTTGGAAGTGGAAGAAGAGATTACTTATTTACAAGAAGCCATGTCTCTTGAAAGTCAAAAGGATATTTCTTCAGCTAATTTAACAGTATCTGATCCTGACTGGGACCCGGAAGCAATTCAGTTAAGCTATGCTGAAACGGCAGAAGTAGCATTTGATGATTTTATTCAAACTGAAATTAAAGTAGCAGAAGTTATTGATGTCGACGAAGTAGAAGGCTCCAATAAGTTGTTACGCTTTAGACTGGATGCAGGTGACCAAGGTCATCGTCAAATCTTATCGGGTATTAAAAAATACTATCCGGATTTCAAAGAGTTAATTGGCAGAAAAGTCTTGGTTGTGGCAAATCTTAAACCGAGAAAGATGATGGGTCATATTAGTCAAGGTATGATTTTATCTGCTGAAAGTGGCAAAGATTTACATTTAGTTTTTGCCCCAGATCAAGCCAAAAATGGTTCACTGATTGGGTAAAAAGAATAAAAAGGACAAGTATTCGCACTTGTCCTTTTTATGTTTAATGAGCCTATCTGTTTGAAAAGAACGAGTTATGTTAAAATAACAAAAGATTGGAGAGGAAAAAATGAAATTATTTGATACACACACTCATCTAAATGTCTCCCAATTTCATGGGAAAGAAGAAGAATATTTACAAAGAGCTAAAGAAGCAGGCGTCGGTTTTTTAGCAGTTGTTGGTTTTGATCGTCCTACCATCGAGCGCAGTCTAACGCTTAGCCAAGAGCATAAGCATTTGATTAGTGTGGTAGGTTGTCATCCCACCGAAACCATTTATTATGATCAAGCTTTTGAAGACGATTTACATAAGTGGTTAGAATTAGATCGTGTCAAAATGTTAGGTGAAATAGGTTTGGATTATCATTGGGATACCTCTCCCAAAGATATTCAAGCTAAAGTCTTTAGAAGGCAAATAGCCATTGCCAAGGAACATAATCTACCAATTACTATTCATAATCGCGAAGCAACCAAAGATTGCTACCGAATTCTTAAGGAAGAAGGGCTTCCAGCAGCTGGGGGAATTATGCACTCTTTTGGAGAAGGACCTGAGGAGGCGAAGCGCTTTTTAGATTTAGGTATGCACTTATCTTTTAGTGGGGTGGTCACTTTTAAAAAGACGGAAGATGTCCGTCAAGCTGCGGCCATTACACCACTAGATAAACTATTGATCGAAACAGATGCTCCTTACTTAGCCCCTGTTCCAATGAGAGGAAAGCAAAATGAACCAGCTTTCGTTAAGTATGTAGCGGAAAAGTTGGCTGAAGTTAGAAACCTTTCCGTCGAAGAAGTTGCCCGGATAACAAGTGAAAACGCCTTTAAGCTATTTAATTGGCAACCAGAAGAGGAAGCTTAATGAAAGAAATAGAAGTGCCCACCGAAGTGGTGGTAGTAGAAGGTCGATCTGATACCCAACGTCTTAATCAGATTTTTGGCCCAAGTATTAAAGTGATTGAAACCAATGGGTCGGCCATTGATCAAGAAATCCTCAGCCGAATTGAAGAAGCTAATAAGCAATTTGGCGTAATAGTCTTTACTGATCCTGATTATCCTGGCGAGCGCATTCGCAGAATTATTCGTACTCAAATTCCAAGCGTTAAAGAAGCTTTTTTAAGTCAAGAAGCTGCAAATTCACATCGTAAAAAAGATTCTTTGGGAATTGAACATGCCAGTGCAGCCGATATTCAAGCAGCCTTAAGTAAAGTAACAAAGATGTCGCCTCAAAAAGAATTAAAACCGATACCCATGGCAGAACTGGTGGCTATGGGTCTAGCTGGAACAGAGCAAGCCAATGTTTTAAGGCAGACAGTAGCTAATCATTTTAATTTAGGACACGTTAACGCTAAGCAGTTACAAAAGCAATTGGCTAAGTACCAAGTAAGTCGTCAAGAGATACTAGCTTATTTAAAAAGGAGGGAAGAAAGTGAATAAAGATATTGATCATAAACTAATAGCAACACCCAGTCGTACAAGTTCGATTATGAAGCAGTATGATATAAAAATGAAGAAAAGTTTAGGGCAAAACTTTTTAGTAGAGCCTCAAATTCTACAAAGGTTAGTAGAAGTAGCAGAGATTGATTCAGAAACAACCGTTATCGAAATAGGTCCAGGAATAGGTGCTCTGACAGAGTTTTTGGCCTTATCTGCTAAGAAAGTGTTGGCATTTGAAATAGATCAACGTTTTGTAAATATTCTTCAAGATACCCTATCTCCCTATGAAAACGTTGAAGTTATTCATCGAGACATTTTAAAAGTTGATTTTAGTCAATCAGATTATGCTTACTTACACCAAAGTAAACGCTTAGTGGTGGTCGCTAATTTACCTTATTATATTACGACGCCTATCATTATGCATTTACTAGCTAGCCAGTTGTCCTTTGATTCTTTAGTCATGATGATGCAAAAGGAAGTAGCTGAGCGCATGACTGCGCAAGTAGGAACCAAAGCTTATAATTCACTAACAGTGGCTATTCAGCTTCAAATGAAAGCGGAATTAGCATTTATTGTCCCTCCCACTGTTTTTATGCCCAGACCCAATGTCGATTCTGCTGTGTTAAAATTAACGAGCTTAGAAAATCCATCTCACAACTTTAAAAACAGTAGGTCATTTCAACAGTTTGTTCAAGCTTGCTTTAAACAACGTAGAAAAACCCTGTGGAATAATTTAAAAGTTTATTATCCCAATCAAGAAGCAACTTACTTAGAAAGTTGCTTTGCTAAGGCGGATATTTTACCTAGCCGTCGCGCTGAAACATTAAATTTGGATGAGTTTATTAAGCTTTTTAACATTTTAAGTGAAAGAAATTGATAGAATAATTGTTAGACGATAATGTTAGACGATAATACATTGCAAGTTATTCTTACTTATGTTATATTGTAAAATTTAAGAATTTGTGATATAATATGGTATGAGGTGATAAGATGCCAAAAGACCTGATTGAAATCAAGTCAATGCTTGATGGAAGAGTTGGAGAAGAGATTGTTGTAACTGTTCAAATGGGGCGTAAGAAGAAACGAGAGCGTCGTGGAACACTTGCTGAAACTTATCGGTCAATTTTTATTGTTGACTTAGATGAGGAAGACAATGTGGATCGTGTATCATTTTCTTATCGAGACATATTAACTAATGCGGTTGAAATCGAATTTTAAACTTTCAAGTTTTAAAGAGGCTTACTTGTTATTGAGTAAGGCTCTTTCTTATTTTGTGATGCAAGCTATGGTATAATTAATTGTATATCTTATGGAGGTGTCGCTCTTGAAAATGATTGTTGGTCTCGGTAACCCAGGTGAACGTTATGCCAATACGCGACATAACGCTGGCTTTGAAGCAATCGATCGTTTAGTAGATAAAGAAGGCTTAAACTTTACTGATCAAAAATTTGATGCAGATTTTACCATTTGGCGGAATCAATCAGATAAGATTTTATTAGTTAAACCCTTTACCTATATGAATAATTCGGGACAAGCTGTTTTACCCTTAATGTCTTATTATGGTATTGCGGTAGAGGATTTAATAGTAGTCTATGACGATTTAGATCTCGAACCAGGTCGTATTCGCCTTCGTGAAAAAGGTTCTGCCGGTGGGCATAATGGCATGAAATCGATTATTCATATGCTTGGAACGAATGACTTTAAGCGTATAAGAGTTGGGATTGGCCGTCCACAAGCAGGTTGGAAGGTCATTGATCATGTTTTAGCTCCTTTTGATAAGGACAGCTTACCACTTGTTACTCAAGCAATTGATCATGCAGCGAATGCTTTAACAGACTGGGTTGGTGGAAAACCTTACAGTGAAGTAATGAATTTTTATAATAGAAAATAATCATGGAGTAAGGATATCCCTGCTTCATGTTTTTGTGTTGGATGTATAAGGAGAGATTTGATGTTAGATAAGTTGCAAACGGCAGCCTTTGATCAAAGTATAAATACTATAAATAAAGCAAATAATTCTAATCTTCCTCATTTAGTGACGGGTCTAGATGGTAGTGGGAAAGCAATATATATCGCTAAACTATATCAAGAGGCTCCGAGTCAAATGATTATACTGGAAAGCAATCCGAATCACTTAATCCAAATGTTTGAAGATCTTTCCAGCTTGCTACCTAATGTCGCTATATATTCTTTTCCTGCGGAAGAGAGTTTGGCGCTAGAATATTCTACAGCTTCTCTAGAAGGTCGGGCGCAAAGAGTAGAATGTTTACAAGCCTTATTGAGTAAAGAGCCTGTTATTGCTTTAACCAATGTGTCTGGTATTCGTAAGCGACTTTCGCCAGTTGAAGATTGGTTAGCCAACCAATTGGAATTGACGATTGGTTATGAGATTGAAAGAGAAGACTTAGAAAATATTTTATTTGAACTAGGTTATCAAAAAGTAGCAATGGTTATGACCCCCGGGGAGTTCTCTGTAAGGGGGAGTATCATTGACTTTTATCCTCTAACCGCTCCCTCTCCTATTCGCTTAGATTTCTTTGATGTGGAACTCGATTCTATCCGTTACTTTGATGCAGAAAGCCAAGTTTCAAAGAAAAACCTTCAAACGATAAAGATTGAACCTGCTACTGATGTGCTATTTACTAAAAAACAACAAGAAAGTATTAAAGAGCAATTGGATGAAGCAATTAAGAAGGCGAGTAAAAAAATCAAAGATGAAGAGATGAAACAAAAGCTAAAGCGATTTATGGGTGAGCAGCTTGAAGGTTTAAACCATAATCAAACACTTGATAAGAGCCAAGCTTTTTTATCTTTTTACGATCCTAAGGGGCATTCCCTTTTGGATTATATGCATGTTTCAGGGCGTTTAGTAGTCAATGAGTTCTCAAAAATTCATCAAGAAGAAATCCAATTAATTGAGCATGATCAATTTTGGTTGGAACAGGAAACCTTAAAGGGTCATCTATTTCCCAATCAACCATTAAAGTTATCAGCATTCGATCAAATTAATCAAAGTAAGCATGCAGTCATCTTCTTTGATTTGATTCAAAAGAGTATGGGCAAGCAGGCATTAGCTAGTATTCATCATTTTTCTTACCGGACAATGAATGCCTTTTATCATCAGATGCCATTAATAAAAGCAGAGATAGATCATTGGTTGAATCAAAATCAAAATATTCAAATTATTGTTGAATCAAAAAAGCGGGCCGAAAAGGTGCGGCAACTATTTGCTGAATATCAAATTGATCCGATACATATCCAAGAACAAGATGATTTTCTGCCAGGCCAGGTAAACCTGCTCATTGGAAACCTAAGCCATGGCTTCGAGTTACCAAATGATAAATGGGTTTTACTGACTGAAAAAGAATTGTTTAATCGTATGAAGAAGAAAGTGATTAAACAACAAAAACTTTCTAATGCTGAGCGAATAAAATCTTATAATGAACTGGAAACTGGCGATTACGTGGTCCATATTAATCATGGGATTGGCCGCTATACTGGAATGGAAACCATGGAAATTGCTGGTTCCCATCGTGATTTACTAGTTATTGAATACCAAAATAACGCCAAAGTGATGGTGCCCATTGACCAATTGCATCTTATTCAAAAATATGTTGCCTCTGGTGAAGCTAAAACACCTAAAATTCATCGTTTAGGTGGTACAGAATGGACGAAAACTAAGCAAAAAGTTTCAAGTAAAATTGAAGATATTGCGGATGAGTTGATTGAACTCTATGCTAAACGTGAAAAAGACAAGGGCTTTGCCTTTAGTGAAGATAGTCCTGAACAGCAAGAGTTCGAAAATGCTTTTCCTTATGTAGAAACGCCTGACCAGCTACAATCAGCTTCAGAAATAAAGAAAGATATGGAAAAAGAAAGACCGATGGATCGTTTATTAATTGGGGATGTTGGTTATGGAAAAACTGAGGTAGCCATGCGAGCCATTTTTAAGGCGGTGATGGATGGTAAGCAAGTAGCCTTCTTGGTGCCAACAACTATATTAGCTCAACAACATTACAATTCATTGATTGAACGATTCGCTGATTATCCATTCAATATCAGGATGCTTAGTCGTTTTGTGACCAAGACTAATCAAAAAGAGACAATCAAAGACTTAAAGGTAGGCGCTTGTCAAATTGTAGTGGGAACTCACCGGATTTTATCGAAAGATATTGAATTTTTAGATTTAGGCTTATTAGTCGTCGATGAGGAACAGCGTTTTGGTGTGAAACATAAAGAGCGATTGAAGCAATTAAGATCGCAAGTGGATGTTTTGACATTAACAGCTACTCCAATACCTCGAACTCTTCATATGTCGATGATTGGAGTGAGAGATTTATCTGTGATTGAAACACCGCCGAGTAATCGTTATCCTGTCCAGACCTATGTAATGGAACGGAATGAAGGGGCCATTAAATCTGCCTTGGAACGTGAGATTGCTCGCGGAGGACAGGCCTTTTATCTTTATAATCGTGTAGCTACTATCTATCATCGTGCAGAAGAACTCGCTCAATTAGTTCCTGAGGCACGTGTTGCGGTTGCTCACGGTCAAATGAGTGAAATTGAATTAGAAAATGTTCTATATGACTTTGTTCAAGGAGACTATGACTTATTAGTGACGACTACTATTATTGAAACGGGAGTCGATATTCCTAATGCCAACACTTTATTTATTGACCATGCAGATAAAATGGGCTTATCCACTCTTTACCAATTAAGAGGAAGAGTGGGGCGAACCAATCGACTCGCTTATGCTTATTTAATGTATGATCCTATGAAGCAATTAAGTGAAGTCAGTGAAAAACGACTGAATGCCATTCGTGAATTCACCGAATTGGGATCTGGTTTTAAAATTGCTATGCGCGACCTTTCAATTCGTGGAGCAGGCAATCTTTTAGGGGCACAACAATCTGGCTTTATCGATTCCATCGGGTTTGATTTATATTCTCAATTATTGAAAGAAGCGGTCGACAAAAAGCAAGGTAAAGAAAACCAGCAGGCAGTATTCAATCAAAGTGATACTGAAATTGACTTAGCCATTGATGCCTATCTACCTGCTAGTTATATTGAAGATGAACGCCAAAAAATTGCAGCTTATAAAGCTATCCAACGAATTGATTCCTTAGATTCTTATCGCGAGGTTCAAGATCAATTAATTGATCGCTACGGTGAATACCCTGACCAAGTAGCTGACTTATTAGATATCGCTTTACTCCGGTATTTAGCTAGTCAAACGGGCATGCTTACTATTAAAAGGCAGCACCAATATGTCGTTTTGACTTTCAGCGAAGAAGCCACACAATTTTTCTATGGCCCTAATATTTATCAAGCCCTGCAGGATGTTCAAGCGAGAGAAACAGTCACTAAACCTAAAGATCGAATGCTGGTTAAATTGACCATTCAAGGAAAAGAGAGTTATGAAATTTTAAGTCTCTTAAAGAAATTATTAGAGCAAGCCTATCAAATTAAGCAAAATTATCAACAGCGTCAAAAAGATTTAAATCATGCACTAAAGTAAAAAGGAGTATTAAAGTATGCGTTTAGATAAATTTTTAAAAATATCGCGAATTATTAAGAGAAGAACCGTAGCTAAAGAAGTAGCAGACCAAGGAAGAGTTCAGATTAATAGTCAAGTTGCTAAATCAAGTTCGACTGTCAAAGTAGATGATGAAATAACCATTACTTTTGGTAACCGTGTAATGACAATAAAGGTAAAAGAATTACAAGAGTCAACTAAAAAAGAAGACGCAGCGAAGATGTATGAATTAATTAGTGAAGAATTCACTAAAATTAATTAAAAACCAAATATTATAGGGTGCATTCTTATTAAATTACTGCTATACTCAAAAATGAGAGAGTGGTGAAAAAATTGAATGAAAAAAATAATCAGTCAGCCAATCGTAAAATCATCCCCTTTGATCAAAGCGCAGGTCATATAAGCCCTTCAAAAAGCAAACAGGAGTCTTTATTAAAGTATATAGCGTTTTCAGTAGGGGTCTTTTTGACTTGTTTATCGCTTTTCTCGCTTCTTCAAGCGCTTCATAAGCAAAGTGAAGTCAACAGTCAATTGGTTCAAGCGGAAGAGAGATTGAATAAGGTTAAAGCGGAAAACAAGCAGGCAGAAAAAGAGTATATTTTATCAAAAGACAAAGATTATATTGCCAAATTGGCCCGCAAAGATTACTTTTTTTCAAAAGATAACGAAATAATCTTCGATCTAAACGAAGAGTCAAGTGAACAGTAAAAAAATTAAAGTATTAATAGGAGGAAAAAGAATTATATGGCGGTAGAAGTAGGACAAAAAGTTACAGGTAAGGTTACAGGAATCAAAAATTTTGGAGCCTTTGTTGCCTTAGATAATAATCAATCAGGATTAGTCCATATAAGTGAAATCTCAGATGGGTTTGTTAATGACATCAACGAAGTATTATCATTGGGAGATGAAGTCACCGTGAAGGTGGTTTCGGTAGCTGATGATGGAAAGATCGGCTTATCAATACGCCAAGCAGTTGATAAACCAGCCAACTCTTATCAAGATAAAAAGAATAATGATGGGTCTACTGCCAAGTATCGTAAACCAAAAGAAGCTGCTCGTCGCAATTTCCATCAAGAATATCCAAAAGTTCCGCAAGGCAAGGGTAACTCTTATCCTAACCAAAATGTTTCTGGTAAATATGCTCAAAAAAACAATGATGATTTCGATCAATTAATGAGTAATTTCTTGAAAGATAGTGAAGATCGTTTAATTTCACTGAAACGTAATACTGAAGGAAAACGAGGCGGACGTGGTGGACGCCGTAGTTAATTGATAAAATATTGCCGACTGCAATAGACCTTAGCCAGTCTATTTGCAGTCTTTATTTTGAACGAGGCAGAGGTGGTAAGCTATGGAAGCAACCTTTCGACAATTTAAGAATAAAGTAGAATCTTGGCCCGGTTGGGAAGAATGCAAAACGATTGTTTTAGCTATTTCTGGAGGTGTTGATTCGATGGTTCTCCTCCATTTAATGATAGAGTTGGTTCAATTAAATGAATATAGGGATCGGCAATTAGTAGTGGCTCATTTTAACCATCGACTAAGATCCCCCGAAACTCATGATAAAGAACAGACCCTAGTTGTAAACACGGCTAAGAGTCATCAATTGGTTTACTTTGTATCTAAGTGGGAGAGTCCAAGCAAGTCAAATATTGAAGCAAATGCTAGACAAGCACGTTATCAATTTCTAGCTGATGTTTTAGATGCTAGTAAAGGGGACTGTTTAATGACCGCCCATCATCTAGACGATGCTGTTGAAACTATGTTTATGCGAATGATTCGAGGGACTTCGTTAAAAGGATTGACGGGAATACGTGATAATTATCAAAGAGTCATGAAAGCTAGTAATAATGAAATTACTGTGACAGCCTTGATGCGTCCTTTAATTAATTTTAGAAAAGCAGAGCTCTATCAATACGCTGAGAACCACCAGATTGTTTACTATGAAGATGAAAGCAATCATGAAACAGAATATTTAAGAAATCGTATTCGCAAGCAGTACTTACCTAAAATTGAACTTGAAAATCCGCAATTTTATCATAATTTATTTGCGATGCAACAACAGCTGACCTCTTCCTACCAAGCACATTATGAGACTTATATGTGTCAAGAACCATTATTATTAGCTAAACTTGAAGACAAGCGTTGGGCCTTTGATGTTAAAAAATGGCGTGAATTGTCTGATGATTTTAGAGAAGTCTTTTTGACCATTTTTTTCGAAGAGCGCTTTATAGAAGTGGCTGGTCAATATGATAAAGAGGCTATCAGTCACTTGCTGGATCAAATTTTAAATACTGAAACACCAAATTACCGCTTTAATTTAGCTCCAGGATGGGTGTCGCGTCGAGAATATGATTACATCTTTATCGAGCCGGAAGAAAGAAAAGCACCAGCTCTTTCTGATTATCGAGTGGACTTATCTACCAATAATAAGTGGTTTAGCCTAGGGAATGGGTTATGGATTGGTCTTTTCAACCGCTCTTTTGTTAATAATCAAATGCGTAAGGCAGTAGATGATTTCTTGGCACTTGACCTATCAGAAGAAGAGAATCCCCCCGCCTTTCATATTCGTCATCGTCAAGACGGGGATTTGATTGAGTTGAAGTCAAGCAAAGGAGCTTATCACAAGAAAATTTCTAGAATCTTAATTGATGAAAAAATCCCTTCATCCGTAAGAGATAAAATTTGGTTAATTGTTAATGACACTAACGAAGTGATTTGGATGATTGGTCATCAGAGTTCCTCTAAGTACCAACCACAAAAACCAGAAAATATTACACATTACCTTTTGATTCAAAAGATGTACTAAAAAGGTGCAAGAAAATAAAGAGTTATGTTAAAATACATTAATACACTTTGAGAAAGAAAAGGAGTCAATATGTTAGAACAAGATGTTTTAAAAGTACTTGTAACAGAAGAAGAATTACGAGCTACTGTCCAACGACTAGGTAAAGAAATTACAGCGAATTACCAAGGGAAAGAAGTGCTGGTAGTAGGTATCTTACGTGGAGCCGCTCTTTTTATGGCAGATTTAATCCGTCAGATGGATTGCTATGTAGAAATTGACTTTATGGATGTTTCAAGTTATGGATCAGCTACAGAGTCTTCTGGTGAAGTCAAAATAATAAAAGACTTGAATAGCAGTGTAGAAGGCAAGGACATCTTAATAGTCGAAGATATTATTGATACTGGAAGAACTTTAAAGTATATCATGGATCTACTAAACTTTCGTAAAGCCAATTCTATCAAAATATGCAGTCTACTAGATAAGGCAGAGCGTCGTATAGAAGCAGATGTCAAAGTAGACTATGTCGGAGTTGAAGTTCCTAATGAGTTTGTAGTAGGATATGGACTAGATTATGATCAAAAATATCGTAATCTACCTTATATTGGGGTCTTAAAAGCTGAAATCTATTCTTAAAATAGTCAGTGAGACTAATTATTTTTATCAAAAGATTAAGTATATTTTTAATCAATAATCGAAGTTAAGGAGAAAGAAACGAATGCAAAAACCTAATCCAAATCGAAATCCCTTTCGAAATCCCTTTCGAAACACCCTCGTTTTTATTTTAATCGGTTTGGCTATTTTAGGCGGCTTTAGTTTAATGACAGATGGTGGATCGTTTTTAAATTCTACTAAAAAGATCACGATATCTGAATTTGTTCAACAACTTGAAGCCGATAAAATTGCTGAATTTGAGATGCAACCGGGAGCAGGAGTTTATCATGTGAAAGGTAAGTATCAACCGATAGAAGCTGAAAACAAAACGAGTGATAAAGCGGTTGAAGTCATCAAAGGTGATAGTAAAACTCAATTGTTTGAGACAGATATCTTACCAAATGATTCGACCATTAGCCAAGTGACTGAATTAGCCAAAGAGAAAAATGTAAAATTTAAATCAATGCCGGAGTCTTCAGCAGGTATTTGGTTAAATTTTTTACCTATCCTACTATTACTGATTCCTAGCTTTTTCTTGATGTATACCATGATGCAAGCTAGTGGTGGTGGCGGAAAGGGTGTCATGAACTTTGGTAAGTCTAAGTCTAAAGATGTCTCAAAACAAAAAGTCAAAGTTAGATTCTCTGACGTTGCCGGTGCCGATGAAGAAAAACAAGAGCTAGTTGAAATTGTTGAGTTTTTAAAAGAGCCTAAGAAGTTTACAGCTCTAGGTGCAAGAATACCAGCTGGAGTGCTTTTAGAAGGACCTCCAGGTACAGGTAAAACCTTACTTGCAAAAGCCGTTGCTGGTGAAGCAGGTGTGCCTTTCTTCTCAATCTCAGGTTCTGAGTTCGTCGAAATGTTTGTTGGGGTGGGAGCTTCACGTGTCCGTGATTTATTTGAAAATGCAAAAAAAGAAGCACCAGCTATTATTTTTATTGACGAGATCGATGCTGTAGGCCGACAAAGAGGAGCAGGTATGGGTGGGGGCCACGATGAACGTGAGCAAACACTTAACCAACTGCTTGTTGAAATGGACGGCTTTGAAGGAAATGAAGGTGTCATTGTTATGGCTGCGACTAACCGTTCAGATGTCTTGGACCCGGCTCTTTTACGTCCTGGGCGCTTTGACCGTCAAATACTAGTAGGTAATCCAGATGTTAAAGGCAGAGAAGCCGTGTTGAAAGTTCACTCTCGTAATAAAAAGTTAGCTTCTGATATTGACTTGAAAGTGATTGCTCAACAAACACCCGGTTTTTCAGGAGCCGATTTAGAAAATCTTTTAAACGAAGCAGCTTTAATTGCAGCCCGCTTTGACCGTAAAGAAATTACAGCGCCTGATTTAGACGAAGCACATGATCGTGTGATTGCAGGACCTGCTAAAAAAGATGCTGTCGTTTCGGAGCGTCAAAGAAAAACGGTTGCTTACCACGAAGCAGGACATACTGTAATTGGTATGGTTTTAAGTGAAGCCCGTACAGTCCATAAGGTGACTATCGTTCCACGTGGTCGTGCAGGTGGCTATGCTATTATGCTTCCTAAAGAAGATCAATACATTGTTACCTATAAAGAATTATTTGAGCAAGTTGTAGGTCTTTTAGGAGGTCGTGCGGCGGAAGAAATTGTCTTTAACCATCAGTCAACAGGAGCCAGTGATGACTTCCGTCAAGCGACAGCTATAGTACGTAGTATGGTGACTCGTTACGGGATGTCTGAAACAATTGGAACCGTTCAATATGAGAGTGATAGCCAACCATTTGCAGGACGTCGCTATGGTACAGAAGACCATACCTCTTATTCTGAGCAAGTGGCTTATGAAATCGATAAGGAAATTCACCGTATTATGAAGGAAGCTTTAATGGAAGCTTATCGTATTATTAATGAGCACCGAGAACAGTTAAATCTGATCGCAGAAAAGCTCTTAGAAGTTGAAACCTTAGATGCTCGCCAAATTAAAGCTCTTTTTGAAACAGGTGAAATGCCTAAATTAGATGAAACGGAAGCAGCAGAAGTTGTGGAAGATCCATCTGACTTTGAAGAGTCTAAACAAAAATCTTTGGAAGATGACCCTAAAGAAAATTCTAACGAAGATTTGGATTCAAAGGACGAAGTCAAATAGTTAAGTTAAAAGACAGGCCCTCGCCTGTCTTTTATCATCGAATGAAATAGAAAGAAGGGAAAAAATGAAAGGGCAGTTAATCAAAGCATTAGCTTTTGATGATCAAATACGCGTATTTGTAGTAGATGCGACGGACTTAGTTAAGCGAGCACAAGAAAAACATCAAACGTGGCATACGGCTACAGCTGCATTGGGGCGAAGCTTGGTTGCTACAGCACTCTTGTCAGCCAATCTAAAAGGGGATGACCGCCTGCTTGTTCAGATTAAAGGTAATGGTCCTTTAGGATTAATCTCTTGTGATGGCGATACCCAAGGTCGAATTAGAGGGTATGTATCAAATCCGAACGTGGCTTTAGAGTTAAATAGTAAAGGCAAGTTGGATGTAGCGAGAGCGGTTGGGCTTCCTGGTAGTTTGAAGGTCAGTAAATACCTTGCGGATTCAGAAGCTTTTACTGGCCAAGTTGAGCTTATTTCAGGTGAACTGGGCGAAGATTTTACTTACTATATGGCAGTATCGGAACAAACTCCCTCTTCTATTGGCTTGAGTGTGCTTGTCAATCCAGATGAATCAGTTCAATCAGCTGGGGGCTTTATGATTCAAGTTTTACCTGGGACATCTGACGAAGTGATTGATCAACTGGAAACAAGGATTAAGTCGCTTGGTTCGCTGTCAGAGTTAATCGACGGATCAGAAGCGATTACAGATCTTTTGGATTCATTAGTTGGATTGAATAATAGCCGAGTTATTTCGCAGCAACCAGTTGAATTTTATTGTCCATGTAGTAAAGAGCGCTTTCGTAAGTCACTTGCAGTTTTGGATTCTAATATGTTACAGCAAATGATTGACGAGGATAAGGGAGCAGAGGTTATTTGCCAATATTGTAGTGCGACTTATCAATTTAGTGAAGAAGAATTAAAAGCGATCTTAGCTAATCAATAAGATCGCTCTATTATCACCATGACAAACTGAACGACTTCATGTAAAATGAAAGGGACAGTATAAAGAAATAGTGGGAGGAAAGCCAATGTCTGATGTAAAAGATAATCCAGAATTTGAAGAATTAAATGACCAGTTAGTAGTCAGAAGACAAAAGATGCAAGAAATGTCTGAAGCAGGAGTCAATCCTTTTGCTGCAGGATTTGAACGCAGTGACTATTCAAAGGCTTTAATTGAAAAGTATGATCACTTATCCAAAGAAGACTTGCAAGAAAAAGAAGCGATTGAAGTTTCTATTGCTGGCCGTATCGTTTCTAAGCGCGGAAAAGGAAAAGCAGGTTTTGCTCACCTGTTAGACATGAAAGGTAAGTTGCAGATTTATGTTCGCCAGGATCAAGTGGGTGAAGCTGCCTTTACTTGGTGGAACGCTGCCGATTTAGGAGATATTGTGGGGGTTCGCGGCAACTTGTTTAAGACAAAAACAGGGGAACTTTCAGTTAAAGCAAAGGAGTTTATTCCTTTAACAAAAGCTTTAAGACCACTACCTGATAAATTCCATGGTTTGACAAACGTTGAACAGAAATATCGCCAACGTTATTTAGACCTAATTGCCAACGAAGAAAGTTTTGATCGCTTTGTCAACCGTTCAAAGATTATTCGCGAAGTGAGACATTATTTAGACGATTTAGATTATCTAGAGGTTGAAACTCCTGTCTTACATAATCTAGCAGGTGGAGCGTCAGCTAGACCTTTCATTACACATCATAATGCATTAGACATGGAACTATACTTACGGATTGCTTTAGAATTACATTTGAAGCGTTTAGTAATAGGCGGTATGGAAAAAGTATACGAAATCAGTCGTGTCTTCCGTAATGAAGGAATTGATACTACCCATAACCCTGAATTCACTATGATTGAAGTGTATACAGCTTATACAGTTTATACGGATATTATGGACTTAACAGAAGGGTTGATTCGCCATGTTGCCAAGAAAGTCTTAGGGACTGCTATGATTGATTATGATGGTAAAAAGGTAGATTTGGAAACGCCTTGGGCACGTCGCCATATGGTTGATTTAATTAAAGAAGAAACCGGTGTCGATTTCTGGCAAGAGATGACTCTAGAAGAAGCTAAAGCTTTAGCTAAAGAACATCAAGTCCCAGTTGAAGACCACGATTTGTCAGTAGGACATATTATTAATAACTTCTTTGAAGAAAAGGTAGAAGATACATTAGTTCAGCCTACTTTTGTTTATGGACATCCGGTTGAAATTTCACCATTGGCTCGAAAAAACGAAGAGGATCCACGTTTTACCGACCGCTTTGAATTGTTTATTGTTGGTAAAGAATATGCGAATGCCTTTACAGAGTTAACGGATCCAATTGATCAAAGAGAACGTTTTGAAGCTCAAATGGCAGAAAAAGATGCTGGAAATGACGAAGCGCATCCAGTTGACGAAGATTTCTTAGAAGCATTAGAGCACGGAATGCCTCCAACTGGAGGTTTAGGAATTGGTATTGACCGTTTAGTAATGTTATTAACGGATTCACAATCCATTCGTGATGTCCTCTTATTCCCAACATTAAGAAATAATTAAGAATTGAATTGATTAAGAAATTACCACAAACTGGATAGAGATTTGTTTGTGGTGTTTCTTTTGAAATAGTTAAAAATCTAAACCTCTCAAAATTAAATAAAGGAGAATACTATGAATACAAGTAGAGCAGAAGCGTTTAGCGATGGAGTTTTAGCAATTGTTATTACTATCATGGTTTTAAAATTACAACCCCCAGCTAGTTTAGACCTAGCTGGATTGAAAGAAATATATCCGACTCTATTAGCCTATATACTAAGTTATGCATATGTGGGGATATACTGGGCCAATCATCATCATTTATTAGCCGTTTTAAAAACAGTCAATGGTAAAATTTTATGGCGTAACTTATTTTGGCTCTTTTTTATGTCTTTGATACCAACTTTCACGGAATGGATGGGCTTAAACCCTTCTGTTAAACTACCAGCCTTTTTTTATGGATTCATCTTACTAATGTGTGCTGTTTCTTATAATATTTTACAAACAGAAATTATTCGGGTGAATGGCAAGGATTCAGATTTAGCTAAAAAGATTGGTAAGGATTTCAAAGGGAAAGGTTCGATTGTTTTTTATATTCTTGCTTTGATTTTCGCTTTTTATCAGCCTCTAATTTCTTATCTAATATATGTGGCGATAGCTTTATTATGGATTATTCCAGATAAGCGACTAGAAAGCACCTTTTATAAATAGTCTTTCATTTATTTCTACGAATTTTTAAATATTGATATGGCAAATCATATTTTTTTAATTTTTGCGATTAATAGGTTATTATAGAATTAACACAATTAAGGAGGGCTAGTAATGGAATTTTTAAGAGAAGACCATGCCATTGTTTTACGTAATGAAGAAAACGAGATGATTGCCGAGATAACTTATCGAGATACTGATGATGAAAAGTTAGTGGTGGCTAACCATACCTTTACTTCAGATAGTCTTAGAGGTCAAGGAATTGCTGGTAAGCTTTTAGATGAGTTAGTAGCAGATATGCAACAGCAAGGTAAAAAAATATATCCCAGTTGTCCATATGTCATTAGAAAATTTGATGAGGAAGCAGAAAAATATAGGCATATAGATGCTCGTAAACACCCAGCTTAACAGTTGCTAATCATATAACCAAAAGTAGTTTCATCTACTTTTGGTTTTTTTAAGGTCTTTAATTAGACAATAAAGCGCTTCCGTGATAACCTTTTAATTAGTAGGTCTATTTCAAATATTTTAATAGTAAGTTGGAAAATACAGTGCTTACGACCTAAGTATTGATTTTATTTACAAAATATAGAAAGGAAGGATCAAGATGAGTTACAGTTTTATTGCAAATTTAAGAGAGTTACAAAGTCAAAAAGATTTGATGCGCCTTTCCCTTTATATGCCTACTAATCGTGGAGGTTTAAATAGGCAAGAAGACCTGATTTAATTTAAAAATCTAATTCAGCAAGTTAAATCTAAGCTGGAAGAAGTTGATAAAGATGAAGCAAATAAGATTTTAAAAGAAATTGAAAGAATTCGAAACGATAAAAATTTTTGGGATCAAACTAAAGAAGGTCTAGCCCTTTTTATCAGTCCTAAAGATGTTGAAGTTGCCTATTTACGTAATGAATTTAAACCTTCGATTCATCTAGGAAATGAATTTTATCTTTTACCTTTATTGGCTTATTATGAGGAACTTCATGAAGTAATCATTGCAGATATATCTAAAGATTCGGTGGACTTTTTTGATGCCAACCAGTTTAATGCCGAAGCCCTTACTCTAGACCCTGCGATTGAAGTGAAAGACTTTTCAGAGATTTATGATGATTTAGACGCTGACTCTCAAGTCAATGTACACTCTTATGGCGGACGTCAAGAGCCTGGTATGCATCATGGACACCGAGCTACTCCAGAAGAAAAAGATCTAGATCGCGCAAAATATTTCAATTACTTGCATAAAAAAATGCAAGAAGTAGCTAAACATTATCACCGGCCAATTTTATTAGCAGGAACAGTTGAGAACATAGGCCATTACAAAAAAGTTAATGAAAACACCGCTATTTATTATGATTCAACAATCGACAAACCCTTCCAATCCATGGATGCTAAAGCGAAAACCAAACTTTTAAAAGAGACCCTTAGTCAAAATCAGCAAGAATTCGCAAAAGAAAAGATTGATCAAATTGAAAAAGCTCGTAATCAAGGGAAAGTCATTCATGATTTTGAAGAGATTAAAGGGCTGATCCATGAAGGGCGTATCGAAGAATGGGTGATTCAATACTTTACAGACAACTTATTAGATGGAGAGGCTTTAAATCATTGGGTGATCAAAGCCATGGATCAAGGGGTTAAAATTTCTCTCGTTTTGGAAAAAGTTGAAGGGATTAAACAACAGTTTTCTGCTCTTTTAAGGTACTAAAAAAGAGATGAATTTATCCCTTTATAGCAAAAGATTACCAAACATTTTGGGCCATGTAATAGAATGAAAGCGATGCATGATTCCATAGTTATGCATCGCTTTTTAATTGCTTAAATAGATAGAGGAGTGTTTCTATTTGAATCGAAAGACATTGACGATAGCTTTTGCCTATGTGGGAGTAGTAACAGGGACGAGACTGACTTCAGGCCAAGAGCTACTGCAATGTTTTATTAGGTTTGGTTCTGTTGGCCTATTCGGCCTATTCTTGGTAGGGCTCATGCATGCCTTAATGGGTGGCTATTGTCCGGAGCTAGTTTGCAGCAGCAATTTAATTTAAAAAGCATTTGGGGTAGCGCCTTGTGTGTTCTATTAGTTTTGATTATTGCATCCTTTGATTTTGAAAAATCCAACAAATTATTGGTTTTTTACGCCGGTCTTAATTATTTTATTATCCTAGTTTTTATCGATACTTTATTTAACTATCGGTTTGATTTTGAAAAGATTGAAGTGATGAGTCAAGAACTCAATCAGCTTTTCCCTTCGATAATTTTGCCTAGCTTAAACTATTTTTCAATGTGTTTTATAACGGGTTTTTCCATGGCAGTTGTTATCAGTGGTGATGCCCTGCGCCTTCAGTTTACTTTCGCTTGTGCGCATCGCCTATCTAGTAAGCAACCCGACAAGTTTTATACCTACTATGTAGCAGTTACTTTAGCGGGGTTTGCTCTAAGTTTTTAGGATTTAAAGAATTAGTTGCTAGCATGCATCCTATTTTAGGCTTTATTTCTGTCAAGGATCGCTCCGCTTTCCTCTTTGACAAAAGTAAAGAATTTGAGGGCTAGACGCTAAGACATAAGCATGCCCATTTAGAAGCACCTTGTGTAACATATGTTTGACAACTCTAGAAAAGTTTTTAAAATATATGCGAAATTTAATTGACGAGGAAAAAACTACATGGTAAGATAATAAAGGTGTTTTTATTGACAGATACCTGAAACTCAGTCGTGCTGACTGCTATAGATTCACCCTGAAGCGCAGTTTTGAAAATTTCAAGCCTGCGGAAAATTTATATTTATAAATGACACACTTGGATGTGTGGACTAAGAAAATAATGGAAGGAGGACTTTTGATGCCAACAATTAATCAATTGGTTAATAAACCTCGTAAATCAAAAGTAAGTAAATCAAATTCACCCGCATTAAACGTAGGTTACAACAGCTTCAAACGTTCTAACACAAAAACAATGTCTCCGCAAAAACGTGGGGTATGTACACGTGTAGGGACTATGACTCCTAAGAAACCGAACTCTGCTTTACGTAAGTATGCCCGTGTTCGTTTATCTAACCTTATGGAAGTAACAGCTTATATTCCAGGTGAAGGCCATAACTTGCAAGAGCACAGTGTGGTACTAATCCGTGGCGGACGTGTGAAAGACTTACCAGGGGTACGTTACCATATCGTTCGTGGAGCGCTGGATACTGCCGGTGTTAATGACCGTAAGCAAAGCCGTTCTAAATACGGTACTAAGAAACCTAAATCATAATTATAACAATCACCGATTTTTCGAAAGGAGGAGTTTAAATGACTCGTAAAGGGAATATTCCTAAACGTGAAGTGTTACCAGATCCAATTTATAATTCTAAAGTAGTAACTCGCACAATCAACCGTTTAATGGTTGACGGTAAGCGAGGTAAAGCATCATCTATTTTATATAGTGCATTTGATGTAATCCGTGAACAAACAGGCCAAGATCCAATGGAGGTTTTCGAACAAGCCATTGAAAACATCATGCCATTATTAGAAGTTAAAGCTCGTCGTGTTGGGGGTTCTAACTATCAAGTACCAGTTGAAGTAAGACCTGAGCGTCGTTATACTTTAGCGATTCGTTGGTTAGTGACATATTCTCGTTTACGTGGTGAAAAAACCATGGAACAACGTCTAGCACGTGAAATTATGGATGCAGCAAACAATACAGGTGCTTCTGTACGTAAGCGTGAAGATATGCATAAAATGGCAGAAGCTAACAAAGCCTTTGCGCATTATCGCTGGTAAGATTTATAATGGTATTGTTAACTTAGTGATTCTTTGTTAACAGATAATGATTCAAAAAAGGAAAGAGGGGTAAATATACATGGGAAAAAGAGCATTTTCTCTTGAGAAAACTCGTAACATTGGAATTATGGCCCATATAGATGCTGGTAAGACAACGACTACTGAACGTATCTTGTATTATACCGGTAAGATCCATAAGATCGGTGAGACCCACGATGGTGGAGCTCAAATGGACTGGATGGAGCAAGAGCAAGAACGTGGTATTACCATTACTTCTGCTGCAACAACAGCTCAATGGAAAGAACACCGTGTAAATATCATCGATACACCAGGACACGTGGATTTTACGGTTGAGGTTGAACGTTCATTACGTGTATTGGATGGAGCGGTTGCCTTATTAGATGCTCAATCAGGTGTAGAACCTCAAACTGAAACAGTTTGGCGTCAAGCTACTACCTATGGAGTACCTCGTATTGTATTTGTTAATAAAATGGACAAAATGGGAGCTGACTTTGAATATTCACTAAGAACCCTTCATGAGCGCTTAGACGCAAATGCAGTAGCTATGCAAGTTCCAATCGGATCTGAAGATGAATTCAAAGGAATCGTCGATATTGTTCATAAAAAAGCATATATTTATAATAACGATTTGGGGACAGAAATAGAAGAAACAGATATCCCAGAAGAATATCAAGAAAAAGCTGCTGAATATTATACAACTTTAGTTGAAGCAGTAGCTGATACTGATGAAGAAATTATGATGGCTTATCTTGAAGGGGAAGAAATTCCTGAAGATGTTTTGAAAAAAGCTATCCGTAAAGCAACAGTTAATGTTGACTTATACCCAGTCTTCTGTGGTACAGCCTTCAAAAACAAAGGGGTTCAATTATTACTAGATGGTGTTATTGATTACTTACCAAGTCCACTAGATGTTCCACCAATTATTGGTTTCGAACCAGGAAGTGAAAAGGAAATTGAACACCATGCGGATGACAGTGAGTCATTTGCAGCTTTAGCCTTCAAAGTTATGACAGACCCATTCGTTGGTCGTTTAACTTTCTTCCGCGTTTACTCAGGAACATTGGCATCTGGTTCATATGTTCAAAACGCAACTAAAGATTCGCGTGAGCGTGTAGGTCGTATCTTACAAATGCACGCTAACTCTCGTGAGGAAATTGCTGAAGTATTCTCGGGAGATATTGCTGCAGCTGTTGGTCTTAAGAATACAGGAACTGGAGATACTTTATGTGACCCAGATAACTTAGTTATTCTTGAATCAATGGAATTCCCTGATCCAGTTATTGAGGTAGCGATTGAACCTGATTCAAAAGCTGACCAAGATAAGATGGGCTTAGCCTTAGCTAAGTTAGCTGAAGAAGATCCAACCTTCCGTGCTTCAACTGACCATGAGACTGGTCAGACAATTATTGCCGGAATGGGAGAATTACACTTAGATATCATCGTTGACCGCTTAAAACGTGAATTTAAAGTTTCAGCTACGGTTGGTGCACCACAAGTTTCTTACCGTGAGACCTTCCGTGCCGCGACACAAGCTGAAGGTAAATTCGTTCGTCAATCAGGTGGTAAAGGTCAGTATGGTCACGTATGGATCGAATTTGAACCAAATGAAGAAGGCGCTGGCTTTGAGTTTGAGAATGCGATTGTTGGTGGGGTTGTTCCTCGTGAATACATTCCAGCAGTAGAAGCAGGATTGAAAGATGCGATGGAAAATGGTGTCCTAGCAGGATTCCCATTAGTAGATATCAAAGCTAAGCTTTACGATGGATCTTATCACGATGTTGACTCTTCTGAAACAGCTTATAAGGTTGCGGCTTCAATGGCACTTAAGGCTGCTGCTAAGAAAGCACAACCTTCAATCCTTGAACCAATGATGGCTGTTGAAGTAACAGTTCCTGAAGAATATTTAGGAGATGTTATGGGACACGTGAACTCTCGCCGTGGACGTATTGAAGGTACTTCAACACGTGGAAACGCACAAATTGTTAAATCATTCATTCCTTTATCAGAAATGTTTGGCTACGCAACGACTTTACGTTCTTCAACTCAAGGTCGTGGTACATTTACAATGCAATTCGACCACTACGAAGATGTTCCAAAATCAATCGCTGAAGAAATCATCAAAAAATACGGTGGGTCTTCAGAAAATTAATCATAAGCAATAAAGGCTTATTAAGAAGAAAGACCAAGGTTAAGGGAAATATCCGTTGAATTCACTTCAATATCTTTGGTATAATAATTTTGATAGATTACATAATCTATAAACACTTTAAAATTAGGGGGATTTACTCAAATGGCAAAAGAAAAATACGAACGTACGAAACCGCATGTTAACATTGGTACTTTAGGACACGTTGACCACGGAAAAACAACTTTATCAGCTGCAATCGCGACTGTATTAGCTAAAAACGGATTCGGTGAAGCTAAGGACTATGCTTCAATCGATAACGCTCCAGAAGAAAAAGAACGTGGAATCACAATCAACACTTCTCATATCGAGTATGAAACTGCTAACCGTCACTATGCACATATTGACGCTCCAGGACACGCGGACTACGTTAAGAACATGATCACTGGTGCTGCTCAAATGGACGGTGCGATCTTGGTTGTATCTGCAGCTGATGGCCCAATGCCACAAACTCGTGAGCACATCTTATTATCGCGTCAAGTAGGAGTTCCTTACTTCGTAGTCTTCTTAAACAAAGTAGACATGGTTGACGATGAAGAATTATTAGAATTAGTTGAAATGGAAGTTCGTGACATGTTATCAGAATACGACTATCCAGGAGATGACATTCCAGTAATCGCAGGTTCTGCTCTTAAAGCTTTAGAAGGCGACGAAGCTTATGAAGCTAAAGTATTAGAGCTAATGGAAGAAGTAGATGCATATATTCCAGAACCAGAGCGTGACACTGACAAGCCATTCATGATGCCAGTCGAAGACGTATTCTCTATTACTGGTCGTGGTACAGTTGCTACAGGACGTGTTGAACGTGGACAAGTTCGTGTAGGTGACGAAGTTGAAATTGTAGGTATCGCTGAAGATACTATGAAGTCTACAGTAACTGGTGTAGAAATGTTCCGTAAGATGTTAGACTATGCTGAAGCAGGGGACAACATTGGTGCATTATTACGTGGAGTTACACGTGATGATATTGAGCGTGGACAGGTATTAGCAGCTCCAGGAACTATTACTCCACATACTAAGTTCGAAGCGGAAGTATATGTACTTTCTAAAGAAGAGGGTGGACGTCATACACCATTCTTTACTAACTATCGTCCTCAATTCTACTTCCGTACAACTGACGTAACAGGTGTTGTAGAATTACCAGAAGGAACTGAAATGGTTATGCCTGGTGACAACGTATCTATGACAGTAGAATTAATTCACCCAATCGCTATCGAAGACGGAACTCGTTTCTCAATTCGTGAAGGTGGACGTACTGTAGGTGCAGGTACTGTTACTAAAATTAATGCTTAATTAAATATTAAGAACAAAAGCCAAGCAAAATACTTGGCTTTTTTATTTTAGATTAATGTTTGTTGTATCAAGCTTAATCATGCTATACTAAAAGTAAATAAAATTTAGAAAGGGGAATGACGATGGATTTTAACAGTGTTGTTAGCTCTATTCCTGGAATAATAGGCTCATTACTTTTATTAATAGCAGCATTGATTTTGGCGCATTTTGCGAGAAAATATGCGATTAAGGCTATGGAGAGTATCGACTTTGACTTGAAATTACAAAAATGGGGGTTAGCTAGAACCGATGAGGAATCTAATGCCTTCTTAGAAACAATAGGCACTTTATTATATTTTATTATTGTACTTTTCTTTGTACCTTTCATTTTAAATGGATTAGGATTGGCAGGGGTTGTTGATCCAATATCTAATATGTTTGCGAAGTTTTTTGCTTACATTCCAAACATTATTGCAGCCGTTTTAATTATATTCATTGGCAACTTATTCTGTAAGTTTGTTAAACAGTTAACGCAAAACTTACTAGAAGGTTTCAATTTAGATAAGTGGTATAGTAAGATGACGGGGCAGGAAGAAAAAGAAAGAGTCAATGATACACATCTAGCTGAAGTGTTTTCGACCGTTGTTTATGTCTTAATATTTATTCCGATTTTAACAGTGGCCCTTGAAACACTAGGTATTCAGACTATTTCAGCACCGATTGTCGGTGTATTAAACTCTGTAATGTCAGCAATTCCTAATATAATTGTGGCAGTTATTCTTGTTTTTGTCGGTGGCTTCATTGCAAAATTGTTAGGTGATTTATTAGAAAGCCTATTAAAGACATCTGGTATCGACCAATATTCAAAATATTTAAATTTTAAAGGTGAAAGCCATATCCAAATTTCAAGCGTGATTGCTCAAGTGGCTAAATCACTATTACTTATTTTCTTTATTGTCGAAGCTATTTCAGTTCTTAACTTAGAAGTATTAAATGCGATAGGCACTTCTATTATTGCCTACATCCCTGATGTAATAGCTGCGGCGTTAATCTTAGCGGTAGGAGTAATTGGTGGTAATATTCTTGCAAGCTTTTTGAAAGAAGTTTCTGGTAGTAAAGTATTTGGAGAATTTGTTCGTTATGCTATTATTGTATTGGCGATTTTCATGACATTGAACCAATTAAAGTTTGCTCCAACAATTGTTAACGCGGCCTTTATTATTATTCTTAGTGCGGTAGCTGTTGCCTTCGCTCTTGCAGTTGGAATAGGTGGTAAGGATTTTGCTGCACGTCAACTAGAAAATATTGAAAAAAGCATTGAACACGAAGAAAAAGAAGAAGAACAGCAAAGATTCTAAAACTAATCAAAACAAAAAGCTCGCTATTCTTAATTGAATGAGCGAGCTTTTTTGTGATTGTAATTACGATTTATTGAATCAGTCGATTATAGTGACCAATGATTTGTTCAGATAACTCTTCAATCGATTGATTCTCTACATTAATCACGGTGGCACCTAGTTGATGATATAAATCATCTGCGAACATCAATTCTTGCTTTACTCTCTCAAGTGAAGAGTAAGTAGCTTTTTCACCTAACCCCATCATTTCGACTCGTTTTTTACGAATGTTTTGGATATATAGAGGAGAGGCAATCAAACCATATATTCTTCGTGAATCAGCCTGATAGATTTCATCAGGAATGTGAACTTCTGGAAAAATTGGTAAGTTGGCTACCTTATATGATTTATTAGCTAGGTACATACTTAAAGGTGTTTTGGAAGAGCGTGAAACTCCTAGCAATACAATGTCAGCTAATTCGAATCCTTTACGATTTTTACCATCATCGTACTTCACTGCAAATTCAATGGCTTGAATACGATCGAAGTAGTGATCATCGAGTCGATGTAGGGTTCCTGATTTTTCAGTAGCTGTCATATTTGTTTTTTGTGAAATAAGGTCTAGAATGGGGTGGATTACATTATGATAATCTAATCCGTTTTTCTTTGAGAACTCACTGGCGTAATTTTCTAGACCTTCATCAACTAAAGTAGTGATTAAAATCGCATTCACTTTAGCAGCCTCTTCAAGTATGGGTTTTAATTCATCCCGGGTGTTAATAAATGGAAATCTTTTTAAACTGATGTTGGTTAACTTTGGGAATTGGGCTAAAGCGGCGTTGGTAGCGCGTAGGGCTGTTTCACCGACAGAGTCGGAAATGACATAGAATTTGTAAGAATTGGTTACTGACATATTATTCCTCCGATTGGCTTAATTCAACCAAAAGATTCACGATATGAGTTTTTGATACTTTGCCAAGTATTTCATAGTCAGCGGTTACGATTGGCAGTGAATCAATCTGGTGTTCAGATATTAGGCGTGCCGCATCAAGCACCGTTTGATCGGGTTGAGCGACAATAATATTTGGCATTCTGGTCATTATAATGGTTAAGGGTGTATCCATTAACTGACCAATCGCTGAGCGGAGTAAATCCTTACGCGACACGATACCTGCTAGCTTGTGGTCTTCTTCATCAATTACATAGATAGAACCAGCATCATACATAAATAAGTGAGTAATTGCGTTTTGGACTGTAGTATCAGGTGTAACTGTGATAGCCTGGACCATAATATCTTTAACAAGATACTCTGAAAATGCTTCATATAATAAGGATTTTTCAGTTAATCCAGAATAAATATAGCCTACTTTTTGACGAGCATCGAGGATGCCCGTCATGGTTAAGACAGCGAAATCACTACGCAATGTTGATTTTGTTAAACCAAGCTTACTAGCAATTTCGTCGCCGGTGATTGGTTCATTTTCTTTAACGATTGAGATGATTTCTTCTTGTCGGGGTGAAAGTTTCATAGTTCCCCTCCTAGTTAATTAATTATACGTTTTTAATAGCGCTTTGTGCAGCGGCTAATTGTGCAATTGGTACACGGTAAGGTGAGCAAGATACATATGAAAGCCCTACTTGGTGGAAGTGTTCAATGGAACGAGGGTCTCCTCCTAGTTCTCCACAAACACCAATTTTCAAGTTTTCTTTCACGGATCGTCCTCGTTCTACAGCTATCTCAACAAGTTCTTTAACAGCAAAAGTATCAATAGTTTGGAAAGGATCATCTTTTAAAATGCCTTGGTCAAGGTATTGATTTAAGAATTTACCAGCGTCATCTCGTGAGTAGCCAAAGGTTAGTTGAGTCAAGTCATTGGTTCCGAACGAGAAGAATTCAGCGTCATTTGCTAATTGATCGGCAATTAAGCATGCACGAGGTGTTTCAACCATTACTCCAACTGTAAATTCCATACTTACCTTTTCTTGCTTTAGAACATTTTCTAAGTGTTCTTTTATTTTTGCTTTCAAGTGAATTAATTCAGCTTGACTACTCACTAAAGGAATCATGATTTCTGGTTTAACTTTAACACCGTCTTTTGCTACTTTCATAGCTGATCGGATAACTGCTTCTGCTTGCATGATATATAAGTCAGGGTAGGACATTCCCATACGACAACCACGGTGGCCCATCATAGGGTTAACTTCCTTCATAGACTGAACCCGGTCACTCAATTCAGAAGCATCAATTTGAAGTTGTTTAGCAACTTGTTTGATTTCATTTTGACCATGCGGTAAAAACTCATGTAAAGGAGCATCTAACAAACGTACTACCACTGGTTTTTCTTGCATTAACTCAAAGATATGTGAAAAATCTTCGGTTTGGAAATTACGGATAGCATCTAAAGATGTTTGACGATCAGCAGGGTTTTTGGCAAGTAAGAATTTGCGGATGGCTATTAGACGGTCTTCTTGGAAGAACATATGTTCAGTTCTAACTAGTCCAATACCAACTGCTCCAAAACGTAAACCGTTTTCAATATCTGAAGCTGTTTCGGCATTCATACGAATAGCTAATTGAGCATGCTGACGAGACCATTCTAAGACCTTATCTAAGTCTTCATTTGCTCCGCCTGCAACTGTTGGGATTTCACCGATGTAAAGACATCCTGTCGTACCGTCTACAGAAATGATATCTCCTTCATTTAGTTGACCACCAGGATAAGATAAAGTCTTCTTATCTTCATTGATGTCCAATTCACTACAACCAGCTACACAGCATTTACCCATTCCGCGAGCAACAACCGCTGCATGAGAAGTCATTCCTCCTTGACTGGTTACAATGCCATTAGCAGAGTTCATACCCACAATATCTTCAGGTGAAGTTTCATGACGCACTAAAATAACTGATTTGCCAGCATCTGCCCACTCTTTTGCAGTGACTGCATCAAAAACGATTTGTCCAGTTGCAGCACCCGGACTGGCTGGCAAGCCCAACTTAGAAACTAATTCAGCTTGATTTAGAGCATTCGGATCAAAGGCAGGGTGTAGCAATGTATGGAGGGATTCTGGATTAATAGTTAGAAGGGCTTGGTCGGGTGATAAGATGCCTTCATTTACAAAGTCCACCGCAATTTTGACAGCTGCTTGAGCAGTCCGCTTGCCATTTCTTGTTTGCAGAATATACAATTTTTTATCCTCAATCGTAAACTCAATATCCTGCATATCCGAATAGTGCTTTTCAAGTTTCTCAGTTAATTCTATGATTTGTTGATAGATGTTAGGGAATTGGTCACGTAGACGATTAATTGAAACAGGGGTACGTATACCAGCAACTACGTCTTCTCCTTGTGCATTAGTTAAGTACTCACCGTATAATTCGTGCTTACCGTTTGCGGGATTACGTGTGAAGAGAACACCTGTACCAGAAGTTTCGCCACTATTACCAAAGACCATTTCTTGGATGTTAACAGCAGTACCTAAGTCATCTGGAATATTGTTTAAGCGACGGTAAACAATAGCCCGTTGATTATTCCAAGATTTGAAGACAGCTTCAACCGCTGCGTAAATCTGTTGGTAAACATCTTGAGGGAATGGATGGTTCAATTCTTCTTGATAGATAGCTTGATAATCTTTAACAATTCCTTTAAGGTGTTCAGCTGTCAATTCGTAATCATAGTGCAAATGATTGTCTAATTTAACTTGCTTAAGAATTTTTTCAAACTTAGCCATATCGATTTCATAAACGACGTTCCCATACATTTGTAGAAGACGACGATAACAGTCGTATGCGAAACGTTCATTGTTGGTGATTTGAGCTAATTTTAAGACATTTTCATCGTTAAGCCCTAAGTTTAATATAGTATCCATCATACCTGGCATAGAGATTTTTGCTCCAGAGCGAACGGAAACTAATAATAATTTTTCTGGATCATTAAAGGTCTTGCCTGAGATTTCTTCAAGATGGCTCACGGCTTCGGCAATTTCATCTTTAAGCTCAGTTTTTAACCCCTTAGCTTCCTCTAAGTATTCCAAACATGCTTGAGTCGAAATAGTAAATCCTTGGGGAACAGGGAAGCCTAGACTAGTCATTTCAGCCAAGTTGGCTCCTTTACCGCCTAATAGATCCTTCATTTTGGCATTTCCTTCACCAAATGCATAAACACGTTTCATCAACAAACCTCCTAAAAATTTAAGTAGTGCAACTTATCGTATTATATAATGCACACTATTACTTGTCAATCTAAAATAAGCCACAAAAATTATTGTTTTTAACGCTATGTAAGTTTAATAGTGTTGCTTATTTAAACGCTAAAATGTTTAATGAAAGCACATGATAAAAAGAAGGGTAAAAATTGTCTTATTTTCGAGAGAATGGTAAAATATAGGCGTACAATTAGCTTGTGAAAAAAATAATTTGGAGGCAGAAATATTTATGAAAGTGATCATCATTGGAACAAACCATGCTGGAATAGCAGCGGCAAATACTTTGTTAGAAAATTATCCAGAGCACGAAATTGTGATGTTGGAACGTAATTCAAATCTTTCTTATCTTGGCTGCGGAACAGCTTTATGGGTAGGTCGTCAAATTGATGATTATAAGGGTCTTTTCTATACAAACGAGGAGGCTTTCGCTAAAAAAGGAGCCCGAATTTATACTGAAACTGAGGTTTCTAACATCGATTTTTCGAATAAAAAGGTATACGCTCTGAAAAAAGATGGCGAAAAACTTGAGGAAAGCTATGATAAATTAATCTTAGCTACAGGATCATTGCCAATCACTCCTAAATTCCCGGGTCATGATTTGGAAGGATTACACTTCTTAAAATTATTCCAAGAAGGACAAGCGGTTGATAAAGCCTTAGCAGATAAAGGGGCAAAAAATGTTTGTGTAATTGGTGCAGGTTATATCGGTGTCGAAATTGCTGAAGCTGCTAAGAGACGTGGAAAAAACGTTCGCATTTTTGATGCTGAAAAAACTTCACTAGCTAGTTACTATGATCCTGAATTCGCTAAGATGATGGACCAAAACTTAGAGCGTAATGGCATATCAACACATTTTGGTGAATTAGTTCAAGAATATATCGGTGAAAACGGTAAAGTTAAGGCTGTGAGAACAGATAAGGGCACTTATGAAGCAGATGTGGTAATTAATTCAATCGGCTTCCAAGCGAATACCGAGTTAGGTAAAGACCATCTCGACTTATTTGAAGGTGGAGCATATCTTGTAGACCGCCATTTTAAAACATCAGATGATGATGTCTATGCGATTGGAGACTGTGCCAGCAATTACTCCAATGCCATTCAGGATACAACATACATTGCCTTAGCTTCTAATGCGGTTCGATCAGGTATTGTTGCAGCTCATAACCTTGCAGGTACTGAGTTGGAAGGAGCTGGTGTACAGGGATCAAACGGAATTAATATTTTCAACTTAAAATTAGTCTCAACTGGTTTGACGTTAAAGGCAGCTGAACTAGCAGGTGTTGATGTAGACTATGTAGAACATGAAGATACACAATTTCCCGGATTTATGCCTGAAAATCATCAAGTCAAAATAAGAATTGTCTATGAAAAGACAAGTCGTCGGATAGTAGGGGCTCAGCTAGCTTCAGATTACGATGTATCTTTATTAATCCATATGTTTTCACTAGCTATTCAAGAAGAAGTTACGATTGATAAGTTAGCCTTATTAGATACCTTCTTCCTACCTCACTTTAACCAACCGTATAATTACATTACTGTGGCTGCTTTAAAAGCTAAAAAACAATTAAAGTAAGATAATTTAAAATCCTCTATATAATAAGGTAGCAATTATGTTTTTCTAGGAAAATTGATATTAGTTTTCCTGCAGCTAAAAAAACATAAAAGCTATCTTTTTTTATAAATACTCAAGAAAGCTTTGATTATCGCTTGCATTAGCAATCTATCTTCGGTATAATATCGGTTGTGTCAATTGGAGGGTTCTGCCCCGAAATGGGCACAATCCCTCGAGAAGAGGGAGATATGCAGTGAAACGAGAGGTTGTGACACGCCAGGACAAGTTGCCAAGGGCTGGTTTGTTAGAAATTCTTGTGGAGCAAGTCACATATTTTATATTGACGAAGGAGGAAATAAAAATGGCAAATCAAAAAATTCGTATTCGCTTAAAAGCTTATGAGCACCGTGCTCTTGATGTTTCTGCAGCGAAAATAGTTGAATCTGCTCAAAGAACAGGGGCTAAGACATCGGGTCCAATCCCTTTACCAACAGACCGTTCTGTTTATACAGTTATTCGTGCAACACACAAGTATAAAGATTCTCGTGAGCAGTTCGAAATGCGTACACACAAACGTTTGATCGACATCGTTAACCCTACTGCTAAAACAGTAGACGCTTTAATGAAGTTAGACTTACCAAGTGGTGTGGACGTAGAAATCAAATTATAAAAAATAAAATAATGGAGGTGTACTCATGACCAAAGGAATCTTAGGAACTAAAGTCGGAATGACTCAATACTTTACTGAAAATGGTGAATTAATTCCTGTTACTGTTATCCAAGCTCCTGCAAACGTTGTTTTACAAGTTAAAACAGTTGAAACAGATGGCTATGAAGCAGTTCAAGTAGGATACCAAGATTTACGTGAAGTATTGACTAACAAACCACATAAGGGTCATGTAGCAAAAGCTAATGCTACTCCTAAGCGCTTCGTTCGCGAATTTCGTGATGTTGAGCTAGGAGAATATGAAGTAGGGCAAGAAATCACAGTTGAAACATTCGCAGTTGGTGACATCGTCGATGTGACGGGTACATCCAAAGGTAAAGGTTTCCAAGGAGCTATTAAGCGCCACGGACAATCTCGTGGACCTATGGCTCACGGTTCTCGTTACCACCGTCGTCCTGGATCAATGGGTATGGCGTCAGACGCTTCTAAAGTGTTTAAAGGTAAAAAATTACCTGGACAAACTGGTGGCGAACGTATCACTATTCAAAACTTGGAAATCGTATCAATAGATAGCGAAAACAATGTGATTCTTATTAAAGGAAACGTTCCAGGTGCTAAGAAGTCACTCGTTGAAATTAAACAAGCAATTAAAACAGTTAAATAATATCTAAGAGGGGAGGAACGAGCAAATGCCAAAAGTTACATTATTTAAACAAGATGGAACACAAGCAGGAGAAGTTGAATTAAACGAAGCAATCTTCGGAATTGAACCTAATGAAGCGGTAGTTTTCGAAGCAGTCGTAATGCAAAGAGCTTCACTACGTCAAGGGACTCACGCGGTTAAAAATCGCTCAGCCGTTAGCGGTGGAGGACGTAAACCGTGGAGACAAAAAGGAACTGGACGTGCGCGTCAAGGTTCTACTAGATCACCACAGTGGGTAGGCGGTGGAATTGTCTTTGGACCAACACCTCGTTCATACAGTTACAAATTACCTAAGAAAATGCGTCGTTTAGCCTTAAACTCTGTACTATCTCAAAAAGTTATGGATGAGAAGTTAACAGTTGTTGATGAATTAGTCTTTGACGCACCAAAATCAAAAGAATTCAAAGTGGTATTAAACAACTTAAATATTGATAGCAAAACATTATTAATCTTAGAAGGTGCAAATGAAACAGCGTACTTATCTGCACGTAACATTCCAAATGTAAAAGTGATTGATGATTTGAATGTGAATGTTTTAGATGTAATTAATGCGGATCGTATCTTAATTACAAGAGCTGCGCTTTCAACAGTAGAGGAGGCTTTAGCATAATGCAATTATCAGAAGTTTTATTACGTCCAGTAATTACCGAACAATCAATGCTAGCCATTGATGATAATAAATATACTTTCGAAGTTGACCGTCGTGCTAATAAGACTCACATCAAGCAAGCTGTTGAAGCAATGTTTGAAGGTGTTAAAGTAGCGAAAGTTAATACTATTAATGTAGATGGAAAAGCAAAGAGAATGGGACGTTATCAAGGTTTCACTCGTAAGTACAAAAAAGCAGTGGTTACCTTAACAGAAGATTCAAACCGGATCGAATTGTTTGGCGAAGACGCTGAGTAATTCTGGAAAATATTAAAATAGGAGGGTAACGCAGTGGCAATTAAACATTATAAAGCGACGACTAATGGACGTCGTAACATGACTGGATATGATTTTTCAGAGATCACTACAAAAACACCTGAAAAAAGCTTGTTAGAGTCAAAAAAACAACGTGCAGGTCGTAATGGTCAAGGAAAAATAACCGTACGTCACCACGGTGGTGGAAATAAACGTGCTTACCGTGTGATTGATTTTAAACGTAATAAAGATGGAGTAGTCGGAACAATTAAAACAATTGAATACGATCCAAATCGTACTGCTAACATTGCTCTAGTGCATTATGAAGACGGTGTTAAAACATATATTCTAGCACCTAAAGGCCTTAAAGTAGGCCAAAAAATTGAGTCCGGTGACAATGCGGATATCCAAATAGGAAACGCTTTAGCACTATCTAATATTCCGGTTGGTACAGTTATTCACAACGTGGAATTAAAACCAGGAAAAGGTGGACAATTAATTCGTTCAGCTGGTACAAGTGCTCAAGTTTTAGGACAAGAAGGCAAATACACTCTAGTTCGTCTGAACTCAGGTGAAGTTCGCATGATCTTATCAACTTGCCGTGCAACGATCGGAACAGTTGGTAACGAACAACACGAATTGATTAATATTGGTAAAGCAGGACGTTCTCGTTGGTTATCAAAACGTCCAACTGTTCGTGGATCTGTAATGAACCCTAACGATCACCCACACGGTGGTGGTGAAGGTCGTACTCCAATCGGTCGTCCATCACCAATGACACCATGGGGTAAAAAAGCTATGGGTGTTAAAACTCGTAACGCTAAGAAGAAATCTAGCAAATTAATTATTCGTGGACGTAAGAAATAATAACCAATAAATTCTGAAGGGAGGCTACATTGTGACTCGTAGTTTGAAAAAAGGACCTTTTATAGATGAACATTTAATGAAAAAGGTAGAGGCTCAACAAGATGCCCAAAAAAAACAAGTGATTAAGACATGGTCTCGTCGTTCAACAATTTTCCCTAATTTTATTGGGATGACAATTGCTGTATATGATGGCCGTAAGCACGTGCCTGTATTTATCCAAGAAGATATGGTCGGTCATAAGTTAGGAGAGTTCGTTCCTACACGTACATATAGAGGCCACGTTGACCAAGATAAGAAAACTAAGAAACGCTAATAAGAGGAGGTATATAAGATGTCTGAACAAATTACATCTGCTAAGGCAATGGCAAAAACAGTTCGAATTGCTCCTCGTAAAGCTCGCTTAGTAATGGATCTTATCAGGGGCAAGCAAGTTGGAGAAGCAATGGCTATTTTGAAGTTCACTCCAAAAGCTGGTTCACCAATTATAGAAAAAGTATTAATGTCAGCTATTGCAAATGCTGAACATAATTATGACTTAGATTTAGAAACGTTGTATGTAAGTGAAGCATACGTTAACGAAGGACCAACCATGAAACGTTTCCGTCCTCGTGCTAAAGGGTCAGCTTCACCGATCTTAAAACGTACAAGCCACATTACAATTGTGGTATCAGAAAAAGAGGAGGCTTAATTAATGGGTCAAAAAGTACATCCGATTGGAATGCGAGTTGGCATCATCCGCGATTGGGATACTAAATGGTACGCAGACAAGCAATATGCAGACTATTTACACGAAGATATCAAGATTCGTGAGTATCTCTACAAGAAATTAGCTGATGCCTCTGTATCCGTTATTCAAATTGAACGTGCAGCAAACCGCGTTGTAGTTTCTGTTAACACAGCTAAGCCAGGTATGGTAATTGGTAAAGGTGGATCAGAAGTCGACGTATTACGTGCTGAACTAAATAAATTAACCGGCAAACAAGTTCAATTAAACATTGTTGAAATTAAAGAACCAGCATTAGATGCTAAATTAGTTGCAGAAGATATCGCTCAACAATTAGAAAACCGTGTGGCATTTCGTCGGGCTCAAAAGCAAGCCATCCAACGTGTGATGAGAGCTGGCGCTAAAGGAGTTAAAACGATGGTTTCTGGCCGTTTAAATGGTGCGGATATGGCAAGAACTGAGCACTATACTGAAGGAACAGTTCCATTACATACGCTACGTTCTGATATTGATTATGCTTGGGAAGAAGCAGACACTCAATATGGAAAACTTGGAGTGAAAGTATGGATTTGTCGTGGTGAAATCTTACCAACTAAAAATAACTCTCAGAGAGGAGGAAATTAATCATGTTAGTACCTAAACGTGTAAAACACCGTCGTGAATTCCGTGGTAAAATGCGCGGAGAAGCAAAAGGTGGAAAGCAAGTTGACTTTGGATCATACGGTCTAAGAGCTACAGAAACAGGTTGGATTACCAACCGTCAAATCGAAGCTGCCCGTATCGCTATGACACGTTATATGAAACGAGGTGGGAAAGTATGGATTAAGATCTTCCCTCATAAATCATATACAAGTAAAGCTATTGGTGTTCGTATGGGTAAAGGTAAAGGGGCACCCGAAGGATGGGTAGCACCTACAAAACGTGGAAAAGTTCTATTTGAAATTGACGGTGTGAGCGAAGAGATCGCTAGAGAAGCCTTCCGTTTAGCTTCCCATAAATTGCCAATCAAGACAAAATTTGTAAAACGTGAAGAATATGGTGGTGAATCGAATGAAAATTAATGAAATAAGAGAATTATCCACTGCTGAAATGGTTGAAAAAGAAAAAGAATTCAAGCAAGAATTGTTTAACCTTCGATTCCAATTAGCAACAGGACAATTAGAAAACACTGCCCGTTTACGTCAAGTACGTAAATCTATTGCTCGCATAAAAACAGTCTTGCGTGAGCAAGAATTGTCTAAGTAAAAACGACAAAGGAGGCACATATTAAATGACTGAACGTAACCAACGTAAAGTTTACCAAGGACGTGTAGTGTCAGATAAAATGGACAAAACCATTACTGTGCAAGTAGACACACGTAAAATTCATCCTAAATACGGTAAACGTGTAAAATATTCTAAGAAATATAAAGCTCATGATGAGTTAAATCAAGCTAAAGAAGGCGACATCGTACGTATCATGGAAACTCGTCCATTATCTGCTACGAAACGCTTCCGTTTATTAGAAATTGTTGAAGAAGCAGTAATTATCTAATAATTGCGAAAATCGGAAGGAGGATAACGAAATGATTCAACAGGAAAGTCGATTAAAAGTTGCTGATAATTCAGGAGCTCGTGAAGTGTTGACAATTAAAGTGTTAGGCGGATCAGGGCGCAAAACAGCTAATATAGGCGACGTCATCGTTGCAACGGTTAAACACGCAACGCCAGGTGGAGTTGTCAAAAAAGGTGATGTTGTTAAAGCAGTAATCGTTCGAACTAAATCAGGAGCTCGCCGTAAGGATGGTTCTTATATTAAGTTTGACGAAAATGCATGTGTAATTATTCGAGACGATAAGAGCCCACGTGGGACACGTATCTTTGGACCAGTTGCACGTGAATTGCGTGATAACAACTTCATGAAGATTGTTTCATTAGCTCCAGAAGTTCTGTAATTTTAAGAAAAAGGAGGAAACAGTTCATGCGTATTAAAACAGGAGATAAAGTCCTTGTGATTTCTGGTAAAGATAAAGGGAAACAAGGTACGGTTATTAAAAGTATTCCAAGTGAAGATAGAGTTGTTGTAGAAGGAATTAACATTGCGAAGAAACATCGTAAGCCAAGTCAAACACAAACTGGTGGAATTGAAGAATTCCCAGCAGCGATTCATGTATCAAATGTTCAATTAGTGGATCCAGAAACTGGCGAAGCAAGTCGTGTAGGTTACCGCTTTGAAGATGGCAAAAAAGTTCGTTTTGCTAAAAAATCAGATAAAACTATCAATTAATTAGAAGGGAGGAACTTTAAATGACAAATCGTTTAAAAGAAAAATATCTTAATGAAGTTGCCCCAAAATTGGTAGAGCAATTTAATTATTCTTCAATTATGCAAGTCCCAAAAGTTGAGAAAATCGTAGTCAACATGGGTGTGGGTGACGCAACTGGAAATGCTAAAAACTTAGAAAAAGCAGTGGATGAATTAACTTTACTTTCTGGGCAAAAACCAATCATTACTAAAGCTAAGAAATCAATCGCTGGTTTCCGTTTACGTGAAGGCATGCCAATTGGTGCAAAAGTAACTTTACGTGGCGAAAGAATGTATGATTTCTTAGATAAATTAATCTCGGTCGCACTACCACGAGTAAGAGACTTCCAAGGGATTTCAAGCCGTGCATTCGACGGTCGTGGTAACTACACACTAGGTGTTAAAGAACAATTAATCTTCCCGGAAATTAGTTACGATAATGTAGATAAAGTACGTGGAATGGACATTGTTGTTGTAACTACTGCAAACACTGATGAAGAATCACATGCCCTTCTAAAAGAATTAGGCATGCCATTCAAGAAATAAAGGAGGCATTATCTTTGGCTAAAACATCAATGAGAATTAAAAACCAACGCAAACCAAAGTTCAAGGTTCAAGAGTATTCTCGCTGCGAACGTTGTGGTCGTCCGCACTCTGTGTACCGTAAGTTCAAGCTTTGCCGTATTTGCTTCCGCGAACTTGCTTATAAAGGACAAATTCCAGGCGTTAAAAAAGCAAGCTGGTAAGAAATATATAATTAATCAAAGGAGGTAAATCCACATGGCAATGACAGATCCAATTGCAGATTTTCTAACAAGAATTCGTAATGCAAACAGTGTAGGACATAAAATAGTATCTGCACCTTCTTCAAATGCTAAAGTTGCGATTGCTGAAATCTTAAAAAGAGAAGGTTTCATCAAAAACTTTGAAATCACTGAAGATAACAAACAAAATGAAATCACTATCTTCTTGAAGTATGGCCGTAATGATGAAAAGGTTATTACTGGTATCAAGCGTATTTCTAAACCAGGATTACGTATTTATGCTAAGTCAGAAGATATTCCTAAAGTACTAAATGGTTTAGGGATTGCAATTATCTCAACATCAAATGGTGTGATAACAGATAAAGAAGCTCGTCAACAAGGTATTGGTGGCGAAGTGTTAGCTTATATTTGGTAAAACTTATAAAATTAAAGGAGGTGCAGCCCCTGTGAGTCGTATAGGAAATAATCCCGTAACAATTCCAGCTGGCGTAACCGTTTCAATGGATGGTCATACAGTGACTGTCAAAGGACCAAAAGGTGAATTAACTAGAGAAGTTAGTCCAAACATCAAGATTGAAATTAATGAATCAGAGATTACATTTAGCCGTCCAAACGATTCAAAAGTAAATCGCTCATTACATGGAACAACCCGTTCTTTAATTAATAATATGGTTGTTGGTGTTTCTGAAGGCTTTAAAAAAGAACTTCAATTAATTGGTGTTGGATATCGTGCTCAATTACAAGGTACTAAGTTAGTTCTAAACGTAGGTCTTTCACACCCGGTTGAGTTTGAAGCTTCAGAAGGTGTATCATTTGAAGTTCCTTCAAACACACAAATCATTGTTAACGGTTATAATAAAGAAAAAGTTGGCGAATTAGCAGCTAATATTCGTGGCATTCGACCACCTGAACCATATAAAGGCAAAGGAATTCGTTATGTTGATGAATATGTTATTCGCAAAGAAGGTAAAACTGGTAAATAATCGAATTATTTATCAAATTAAATTCAAAATTAAATTAAAGAGGTGACCATTGTGATTACTAAACCAGATAAAAATAAGTCGCGTAAAAAACGCCATAATCGTATTCGTAATAAGATTTCTGGTACTGCTGAGTGCCCACGCTTAAACGTATTTCGTTCAAATACAAACATCTACGCTCAATTAATTGATGACGTAGCGGGTGTGACGCTAGCAAGTGCCTCTAGTAAAGATGAGTCAGTAGCTAAGGCAAGTAAAACAGAACAAGCTTCTGCTGTTGGAAAATTAATTGCTGAACGCGCTGCTGAAAAAGGAATTAAAGTCGTAGTATTTGACCGTGGCGGATATATCTATCACGGACGTGTTAAAGCCTTAGCTGAAGCTGCACGTGAAAATGGACTCGAATTTTAAGAAAAGGAGGAAACCGATCGATGGTTAATATTAAACCAGAAAATTTAGGTGAAATTGAAGAACGTGTAGTAGCGATTAACCGAGTAACTAAAGTTGTAAAAGGTGGACGTCGTTTACGTTTCTCAGCACTTGTAGTTGTTGGAGATAAAGAAGGACACGTTGGTTTTGGAACCGGTAAAGCTCAAGAAGTTCCAGAAGCAATTCGTAAGGCAATCGAAGCGGCTAAGAAAAACCTAGTAACTGTCCCAATGGCAGGAACAACGATTCCTCATGAAGTTATCGGTGAATTCTGTGGTGGACGCGTTCTGCTTAAACCAGCACAAGCCGGTTCTGGAGTTGCTGCAGGAGGGCCTGTTCGTGCCGTTATGGAATTAGCAGGTGTTGCTGATGTAACTTCTAAATCATTAGGTTCTAATACACCTATTAATATGATTCGCGCGACTGTTGAAGCTTTGAAGCAACTAAAAGTGGTTGAAGAAGTGGCTCAATTGCGTGGTAAAACAGTAGAAGAATTATTAAGTTAGGAGGAAAGTCCATGGCAAACTTAGAAATCACTTTAAAACGTAGCCTAATTGGTCGTAAAAAGAATCATGTAGCTACTGCCAAAGCTTTAGGGTTAACAAAAACTTATAAAACCGTTATAAAACCTGATAATGAAGCTATTCGTGGAATGCTCCAAACAATTAGTCACTTAGTAGAAGTAAAAGAAGCTTAAATCTAGTATACTAGTATAAGGAGGTGCCAATATGAAATTACACACATTAAAACCCGCTGAAGGTGCGCGCAAGGAACGTAACCGTGTAGGTCGTGGACAAGGTTCAGGTAACGGTAAATTAGCTGGTCGTGGACAAGGCGGACATAAACAGCGTTCAGGTGGCGGTGTACGGTTAGGATTTGAAGGAGGACAACAACCTCTATTCAGACGTTTACCAAAACGTGGTTTCACTAATGTTAATCGTAAAGACTATGCAATTGTTAATCTTGAGACATTAAATATGTTCGACGAGGGAACCGTTGTATCACCGGCTTTATTGATTGAATCAGGTGTTATTAAAAAAGAATTATCAGGAGTAAAAATCTTAGGTGAGGGTAACTTAGAGAAAAAATTGACTGTTCAAGCTAGCAAGTTCTCTAAAACTGCAGAGGAAGCTATTACTGCAGCTGGCGGTTCAATCGAGGTGATCTAATGTTCATATTTATTAAGAATGCTTTTAGTTCGCGAGATGTTAGAAGAAGAATTCTTTTCACCTTGTTTATTTTAGCAATCTTTAGATTAGGATCGCATATCCCTATGCCAGGAGTAAATGCGAAAGTTTTAGATTCAATAGCAAGTAATGGTCTTTTGGGGCTCTTAAACACATTTGGTGGAGGAGCCTTAGGCCGGTATTCACTGTTTGCTATGGGAGTCTCGCCTTATATTACAGCTTCCATTATTGTTCAACTCTTACAAATGGATATTATTCCAAAGTTTACTGAATGGGCCAAGCAAGGTGAAGTGGGACGACGTAAATTAAACCAGTGGACGATATACTTAGCCATAGTCATAGGCTATATCCAATCAGCTGGTCTTTCATATGGTTTAAACCGTATGTCCGGTTTAGGTTTAATTAAGAATCCACAACCTTCCACCTATTTAACAATTGCTCTTGTCTTAACAGCTGGCAGCATGTTACTCGTTTGGTTAGGTGAACAAATTACACGTAAGGGTGTCGGTAATGGGATTTCTATTTTAATTATGTCAGGTATTCTAGCACAAATTCCACAGGAAGTTGTCGCTTTTGTGAATACGATGATCATTGGAGCTGGCGACAAATTGGGAATCAATATTCTAATTGGTTTAGGAGTTGTTCTAGCTCTTATTGTTATGACAACCATTGTCGTCATAATGGAAAGGGCTCAGCGTCGCATCCCGATCCACCACTCCAAAAAAGTATCTGGCGCTAGACATATGGCGCATTTGCCGCTAAAAATTAACTCTGCTGGAGTTATTCCAGTCATCTTTGCGACATCATTTTTAACTACGCCTCAAACGATTATCGGTTTAATTAATCCAAATCCTGAAGGTGGCGTGATGGAATTACTTAGCAAGGTATTAAACATTCAGCATCCGTATGGTGCGGTATTCTATACAATTCTTTTAATCGCATTCACCTTCTTCTATTCATTAATTCAAGTGAATCCAGAAAAGGTAGCTGAAAACTTACAGAAACAAGCTGCATATATTCCGAGTGTACGGCCAGGAAAAGATACTGAAGATTACATTACTCGTTTAATTAATCGCTTGAGTGGTGTAGGTTCAATTTACTTAACAGTGATTGCACTATTACCAATTGTCGTGAGCTTCATTTGGAAAGTTCCCGCTAATATTGCTTTGTCAGGTACAAGTTTGCTAATTGTAGTTGGAGTAGCGATTGAAACAGCTAAGCAAATTGAAGGTCGTATGATTAAACGTCGGTATCAAGGTTTCTTGAATTTATAATTGCGTAATAGACAAATATAAAGGATGATTAATTAATGAATATATTATTAATGGGTTTACCTGGGGCTGGTAAAGGAACTCAGAGTGAACAAATTACTCGAGACTATCCGGTTGTCCATATTGCTACTGGCGATATATTCAGGCAAGCGATTAAAGATGAGACGCCACTAGGACTAGAGGCGAAATCATATACCGACAATGGTAATCTCGTTCCAGATGAAATTACTAACGGACTTGTTAAAGAACGTTTAAATCAAAGCGACGTAAAAGAAAATGGCTTTATGTTGGATGGCTATCCAAGAACTTTACAACAAGCCCGCGCTTTAAGTGACAACCTTGAAAGCCTCGATTCTAAAATCGATGCCGTTATTTACATTGATGTGGCTCCTGAAGTTCTAAAAGAACGCTTAAGTGGAAGAATTATCTGTGGATCTTGTGGAGCGAGTTACCATAAGATTTATAATCCACCAAAAGTAGAGAACACATGTGATTCATGTGGCGCTCATGACTTCTATCAACGTGAAGATGATAAACCTGAAAAAGTTGCTCATCGTATTAATCTCCAAATGGAATCGATTCAACCAATTCTAGCTTATTACGAAGAACTTGGATTGTTGCACCGAGTGAGTGGAGAAAATTCTATCGATCAAGTTTATAGCAAGATTCAAGAAGTGTTAAGTAAATTATAAAACTTCGTCCATAGGAGGTAAGTGAATGGCAAAAGATGATGTAATTGAAGTAGAAGGTATTATTATGGAAACTCTACCGAACGCTATGTTCAAGGTAGAACTTGAGAATGGTCATGAAATATTAGCACACGTCTCTGGTAAAATCCGTATGAATTATATCCGTATTCTACCTGGAGATAAAGTCACTGTTGAATTATCCCCTTATGACCTTTCTCGTGGCCGCATTACCTATCGCTTTAAGTAGTCTACGAAATAAGGAGGAGTATAATGAAAGTTAGAGCATCAGTAAAACCAATTTGTGAAAAATGCAAAGTTATTCGCCGTAAAGGAAAAGTTATGGTGATTTGTCAAAATCCAAAACACAAACAACGTCAAGGATAATAATTAAGAAGGAGGAAATTGCATGGCTCGTATTGCAGGAGTAGATATTCCCCGCGAAAAACGTGTGGTTATTTCTTTAACGTATATCTTCGGTATCGGCAACTCAACTGCTAAGAAAATCTTAGAAGAGGCAAATGTTTCTGAAGATACACGTGTAAAAGATTTAACGAACGACGAATTGGATCGTATCCGTGAAATCATTGATAAGATTCGTGTTGAAGGAGACTTACGTCGTGAGGTCAGCATGAACATCAAACGTCTTCAAGATATTGGTTCATTAAGAGGTATCCGTCATCGTCGTAACTTACCTGTACGTGGACAAAACACTAAAAATAATGCACGTACTCGTAAAGGTCCTAAGAAACCAATTAGATAGAACTTAACAAAGGAGGTTAAAATTCATGGCAAAACAACAAGCACGTAGAGGTCGTCGTCGTGTTAAAAAGAATATTGAAAAAGGAATTGCTCATATTCGTTCAACCTTTAACAATACGATTGTTATGATCACTGATGTGAATGGAAATGCTGTTTCATGGTCATCAGCTGGATCACTTGGATTCCGTGGTTCGAAGAAAGCAACTCCATTTGCAGCGCAAATGGCATCTGAGGTTGCAGCTAAAGGAGCAATGGATCATGGCATGAAGACAGTCGAAGTAACTGTTAAAGGTCCAGGTTCAGGTCGTGAGTCTGCAATCCGTTCATTACAAGCAACTGGATTAGATGTTACAGCTATTCGTGATGTTACACCAATTCCACACAACGGATGCCGTCCACCAAAACGTCGCCGTGTATAATGATAATTGTGTAGAATCCGTTTAGAAACGAAATTATCATCGCGACAAACGTTTTGAAAGGGGCAAATAATCGATGATCGAAATTGAAAAACCAGATATTAGAACGATTGAAATCAGTGACGATGCTAAGTATGGTAAAATTGTCGTTGAGCCACTTGAACGTGGTTATGGAACAACCCTTGGAAATTCATTACGTAGAATTTTGTTATCTTCATTACCAGGATCAGCGATTACAAGTGTTCAAATTGAAGGCGTAGTTCATGAATTTGCTACAATAAAAGGTGTGGTTGAAGACGTTCCAACCATCATTTTGCATTTAAAAGAAGTAGCTTTCAATACACATACAGAAGAAGATAAGGTGATCGAATTAAATGTTGCAGGTCCTAAAACAGTAACAGCAGCAGATATTATTCATGATAATGAAATCGAAATCCTAAACCCTGACTTGTATATTTGTACCTTAGCAGAAGGTGCTCAATTGAATATGCAAATGAATGTGTCAAATGGTCGTGGATTTGTTCGAAGTGAACATAATAAGCGAGAAGATACACCAATTGGTGTATTGCCGATTGATTCGATCTACACTCCAATCAAAAAAGTAAACTATCAAGTTGAAAATACTCGGATTGGACAGCGAAATATTTATGATAAGCTTACATTGGATATATGGACCGATGGGTCAATAAGTCCAGAAAAAGCTCTAAGTTTAGCTGCAAAAATTTTAACTGAACATTTAAATATCTTTGTAGATTTGAATGATGAAGCACGTAATACTGAAATTATGGTAGAAAAAGAAGAAGCAGAAAAAGAAAAAGTTCTTGTCATGACGATAGAAGAACTTGATCTGTCTGTTCGATCTTATAATTGTCTAAAGCGTGCCGGAATAAATACAATTCAAGAGCTAACTAATAAATCCGAAGCTGAAATGATGAAGGTTCGTGACCTCGGCCGTAAGTCATTAGATGAAGTGAAAAATAAATTAGCTGGTTTAGAATTAAGCTTACGTGAAGAAGACTAGTAGAGAGTAAAGGAGGAAACTGAATGTCATATCGTAAATTAGGTCGTACGAGTTCACAACGTAAGGCTTTACTACGTGATTTAACGACAGATGTGATTATCAACGAGCGTATCGAAACAACTGAAGCCCGCGCTAAAGAAGTTCGTAAGACAGTTGATAAAATGATCACTCTGGGTAAAAAAGGTGATTTAGCTTCTCGTCGTCGTGCAGCAGCATTCTTACGCAATGAAATTGCAGATGCTCGTATCGAAGGTGATGAGGTAGTGGTTGAGACTGTATTAAATCGTGTGTTTGATACTTATGCTGAGCGTTACGCTGAACGTAATGGTGGATACACACGTATCCTTAAGAAAGGTCCTCGTCGTGGCGACGGTGCACCGATGGTTATCTTAGAGCTAGTTTAAGATAACGCTATTTCTTAAGTTGACTAATTCACTTTGATGATGGAGAGTGTTATGATTTCAAGAGATAATCGAGGAGTCTAGCTCTATAGCAACCAATATAATTGGTGGATTGGGATTAGCCGAATTTCTAATCTCAATCCTGCTATCATCTTCAAGTGTTTTTTTTATACATAAAACTTGTATTAATAGTTAAGGAAAGCAAACGACTTTAACTATTAATATAAGAATATCTTTTAAGGAGACAATAATGAAAGAAGAAATTATCCGAATCGATTCAGTTTCTTTTCAGTATCCTGGCGCCGAGAAAGACGCTATTAAGGATATCTCTTTAAGTATCAATAAAGGGGAATGGGTAGCGCTCATTGGTCCGAATGGATCGGGCAAGTCTACTCTTTCAAAGACGATTAATGGTCTTCTAGTGCCTTACGAAGGAGAAATATACGTTAAAGGCATGAAGTTACAAGAAGAGACTGTTTGGGATATTCGTCGATCAGTTGGTATGGTCTTTCAAAACCCTGATAACCAATTCGTCGGTGCGACTGTCGAAGATGACGTGGCCTTCGGTCTTGAAAATAACGGGGTCAATCGTGAAGAAATGAAAGTTCGCGTAAAAGAAGCTGTTCAACAAGTCCGAATGCTTGATTTCTTAAAAAAAGAGCCAGCAAGACTTTCAGGTGGGCAAAAACAAAGAATTGCTATTGCTGGAGTTGTTGCTTTACGTCCAGACATTATCATCATGGATGAATCAACGGCTATGTTGGATCCTTTAGGACGTAAAGAAGTGGTCGAAGTCGTTCGAGAAATCAAAGAAAAGTATGGATTGACGGTCATTTCCATTACTCATGATATTGATGAAGCCAGTCTAGCTGATCAAATCATCGTTTTAAAAGAAGGAAAAGTAATTTATAAAGATATTCCTGCTAACATTTTTTCTATGGGTACATCCCTAATTGAAATGGGTTTAGATCTTCCTTTTGCTGAGAAATTACGTTTGCAACTAAAAGAAAAGGGAATGGATGTCCCAGACTACTACTTAACAGAGGAGGAAATGGCAGAATGGCTATCTCAATCGTATTTGAACAAGTAGATTTCACTTATTCGCCAGGAACCCCCTTTGAAGTTCCTGTACTTAAAGGGATTGATTTAGAAATCCCACAAGGAAAAGTCACAGCTATTATAGGTCATACAGGATCAGGTAAATCTACCCTTATCCAACACCTAAACGTCTTATTAAAACCAACTAGGGGCAAATTGATTATTGACGGTCGGGTGATCACATCCGAATCAAAAGATAAAAACCTTAAAGCACTAAGAAAAAAAATCGGTGTAGTTTTTCAATTTCCCGAAAGTCAACTCTTTGAAGAAACAGTGTTAAAAGATGTTATGTTCGGTCCACAAAATTTTGGTGTTTCTAAAGAAGAAGCCGAGCGAATTGCCCGTGATATGCTAAGTTTAGTGGGAATCGATGAAGAACTTTTTGAGCGGTCACCATTTGATTTAAGTGGAGGTCAAATGCGGAGAGTTGCTATCGCCGGTGTACTGGCATTGCAACCAGAAGTTTTAATTTTAGATGAGCCAACGGCTGGTCTGGATCCACTGGGACAAATCACCATGCTGGAAATGTTTATGCAATTGCAAAAGGACTATCATCTTTCTCTCGTATTAGTTACTCATCAGATGGATGATGTGGCCAAGTATGCCGATAATGTGGTGGTTTTGGAAAATGGCCAGATTGTTAAGCAAGGAACTCCTTCAGAAGTATTCTCTGATCCCGAATGGTTGAGAGAAAAGCAATTAGGTTTACCACAGACTTTAGCGTTTATTGATTTATTAGATGATAAAATTCCTGAAGATCTCATGAAAAAAATTAAGCAATCTCCTCTAACAGTAGAACAACTAGCAGAGATTCTAATTGACATTAATCATCAACAAAATGATTGGGAGGCTAGCGCTAATGAATGATAAGATATTAATCGGTCGCTATATTCAAATTGATTCATGGATTCATGCGCTCGATCCTCGCACTAAATTGATTGCTACTTTCTATTTTATTTTACTTGTTTTTTTTGCAAATAATGTAGTAGGATATGGAACTTTATTTCTAGTATTGTTAATAGGCATCAAATTGAGTCGGTTGAAGCTTAGTTTTTTCTTTAAGGGATTAAAGCCTATGCTATGGATTATTCTTTTTACGGTCATTTTTCAGATATTGTTTACAACAGGAGGACAGGTTTATTTTAATTGGGGACCCATTTCGATTACATCGCTAGGATTATTAGGCGGCTTTTATATCTTTATGCGTTTGTTCTTAATTATTATGATGTCAACCATTTTAACTTTAACAACTGCTCCGCTTGAGTTAACTGATGGTATTGAACATCTGTTGCGTCCTTTAACACATTTTGGATTTCCATCGCATGAAGTAGCCTTAATGTTGTCAATTGCCTTACGTTATGTACCGACACTTTTAGATGAGGCTCAAACTATAATGAATGCTCAACGTTCAAGAGGAGTGGATTTTGATGAAGGGTCTATGATGGAACGGATGAAAGCAATTGTTCCTATACTTGTTCCACTATTTGTTTCCGCTTTTAATCGAGCAGAGGAACTAGCTACGGCCATGGAATCACGTGGGTATCATGGTGCTGAGGGGCGAACAAAGTACCGTTACTTAGATTATGATCGCAACGACGTGATTGTTTTAATTGTCATGATTTTAATCACCGTAATCATTCTAACTATTCGGTTTTATATTTAATTTAAAACTACAATCTTATTGCACCCTAAACCTAGTGTTTAGGGATTTTTAATAGTTTAACAATATTAAAATCAAGCCCTTACAATTTAATAAAACACTCATTTATTTCTTATATTCACTATCAAATTTAAAAAAAATCTGTTAAAATGTATCCATATGAAAACGTTTGAGGAGGAATTTTATGAATAATCGATTGAAGGTGCTTAGTTCTTGTGGGCTTGCGTTAATGATGATGGCACAGGCTAATCAAGTTAATGCTGAAGAACAAGAAGTAAAAGTGGATCAAGTTCAGCTTCAAGAAAACAGTCATCAACAGACTACTAGGGAGTCGGATCAAAAAGTTACCACGAATTCAGTGGAGGAAAAACAGCAAGCGAAAGAATTTTCAAATGAAAAATTGAAAGCGATTCCTAAAAAAGAGATCATAGAGACAAGTGAAATAGTGGAGACATCAACTTCAATTGAAAAAACTGAGACTATTGAAAACACTGAGATAGTTGAAACAAGTGAAACGGTTGAAACAAGTGAAGCTGTTGAAACAACAGTCTTAGAAGAAACAGCAGAGCCAACTAAAACAACAGAAGCTAAAGATGATGAAGCAGTAGCCGAAGATAAAGTTAAGATAATTGTGCGCACCAATAACCTAGCAGCTATTGATCGAGCAGACTATCGTGACGAGACACTCTATCAGTTAGCTATTAAAGAAAGTGAAGAAGAAGTAAAGAAAACCATCAAAGAAATTACTGATCTTCTCGCTGGTCAAGGGCTTACTTTAGAAGGTGAACAAGAATATTCAGCTTCATTTACAGGTTTCTCAGCTGTAGCTAACCAAGCTACAATTGATCAACTTAAGTCGATGACTCAAGTCTTGTCTGTAAATGTATCGCAAAGTTACACACGCCCAGTAGCCGAAGCTAATATGATTAATTCTGGTCCTTTAATTGGAATGGATTTATTAGCTGATTACCAAACAGAATATAAGGGTGAAAACATTGTTGTGTCAGTTATTGATACAGGCTTTGATCCTTATCATCGTGATTTCATTTTAGCTGATGATATCGAAAAACGTTATGATGAAGCAGAAATGAATGAAATGATTCAAAAATTAGGATTACCAGGTAAATGGTACTCTAATAAAATTGCATATGGTTATAATTATGCTGACAATGTAGACACTTTACAGTCTAAAGATGAGCATGGAAACCACGTAGCTGGTACGATTGGAGCAAATGGTGACCCAGAAGAGGGTGGTATTCGTGGAATCGCGCCACATGTACAATTACTATTAATGAAAGCCTTCTCAGAAGATCAAGTAAACGCAACAGTTTATGAAGACATTTGGATGAAAGCGTTTGATGATTCGGTTAAATTAGGTGCTGATATCATTAATATGTCTCTAGGTATGTCAAGTGGCTTTAACATTATGGGTGATACTCCAATGGCAAAAGCCGTTCAAAACGCTCGCGATAAAGGAATTCTTCCAATGATTGCAGCAGGTAATGACCGTAACGCTACTTGGGGGACAGATTATACTCAACTAGGTAAAAATCCAGATAATAGCACGATGGGCTATCCAGCCAGTGTGGATCCTTCCATGTCGATTGCTTCATTCGATAACTTAAAAGAAATGAAACGCTATGTTCAAGTAAAAGCAGGAGAAGAAGTTAAATACTTCCCAGGCTCCTTTACCTATCCTGAAGGATTCAGTGAAGAATTACCACTTGTAGAATTTGGCAAAGGTAATGTAGAAGATTACGAACTGTATAAAGATACCAACAATGCAGAGGTCGATTTTACTGGGAAAATTGTTCTGGTCCAACGTGGGGATGCTTCATTTAATGAGAAATATCAGTTAGCTAGAGAACGCAATGCGGCAGGACTAATTATTTATGATAATTTAGAAAGCCCTTATACTATGGAAATGACAGGTTTAGAGAATTTAGATATTCCAATTATGTTTGTGACTAAGGAGTCTGGACAGAAGCTTAAGGAAATTGCTAGTTCTAATCAAGATGCCCTTTTCAAAATTTCTAAAGAACTACAAGCATTTGATGCTTTCACGGCAGGTAATCTCAGCGAGTTTTCTTCTTGGGGGCCTTCTACAGACTTACTATTAAAACCGGACATCGCCGGACCAGGTGGTTTCATTTATAGTTTAATGAGTGATGATCGTTATCAGAATATGTCGGGAACATCGATGGCAACACCTCACTTATCGGGCATGGCTGCTCTTGTAATGCAAAGACTTTATGATGAAGGTATTTTAGTCCGTAATGGGAAAGAAAAAGATCCATTACAGGATGACTTAGCAATGCTGATTTTAATGAATACAGCCGTTCCAAAGTTAAATACACTTGAAGAGGGTGCTTCTTATTACACTCCTATTCAACAAGGTGCAGGTCTTGCGAATATCAAAAAAGCCTTAGATAATCTTGTGACTGTTGTGGCAACTAATGAGACAGATACAAAAGAAGACGGAAAGCTTGAAATAAAAGAAGTTCAAGATCAATTTGTAGCTAATCTAAAACTGAAAAACTATGGTAAAGACGATCAGACCTATACTGTTTCTTATGTTTTATTAAAAGATAAGATTAATGAAGAAGGTCGCTATACAGAAACAACCGAAACGATTAAAGAAGAGAGTTTAGGTGAAATTACTGTTAAAGCTGGTCAAACAGCAACAATGGAACAAATCATTTCAACTATGGGTATCGATCAAAATCAATACGTCCAAGGATACTTCTTCTTCAAGCCAGTTGATTCTAAAGCCACTGAATTGTCATTGCCTTTCTTTGGTTTCAAGGGGGAATGGGATAAATTACCGATTATTGATGAAATGATTGATTTTGCCGACGCTAAAGATGTCAACTTCTTACCGATTGAATACGAGGATGGTGGTGTCGACAAAACAGCCTTTGTTCGTAAGCGTTTAGAACAGGGTTGGGATTACTTTAATGCATGGCGAGTTGAAGATGATAAGGTGATTTTTGTGAATAGTAATGAGAAAGATGGCTTTGAAAACAAAGTAACGCCGAAATTAGCTTTCTTACGTGACGCAGTCGATGTAACTTTCCACGTGGAAAATGCTGCTGGAGAAAAAATACGTGATCTTTCCATCATCAATCGTATGTTTAAAGTTGCTCGTTTATACCAAGATCAATATCGATTCTTACAAGATCCTTGGGGAACTGGCTGGGATTTCACCGATACATTTGGTGAGAAAGTAGATGAAGGTGAATATTATTATGTAATCGAAGCACAAATTGATGCGCCAGATGCTGAAAGACAGCGTTATGAGTATAAGTTTGTACTAGATAATAGTGATGCTATGTTAGAAGCCAAACGTGAACAAAACAAAGTAACTTTATCAGTAGAAGATAACTTATCTGGCATTTTTGCAGTAGAGGTTTATAGTGGCGATCAATTTGTATCTTGGCAAGAAGTTAATAAGAATGATAATCCACAATTACTAAAAGAAACATTTACAATTAATCTAGAAGAAGGTTTTGAAGATAAAGACTTAGATATTTGGGTATATGACAACGCTCGAAATATTAAACAATATCGCTTATTAGCCGATGGTACTTTAGAAGAAGTCGAAAGAGGATCTGATATTAAACCAGGAGAAGAACCAGAAGCAGAGGTAACTGAAGAGAACAAAGCTTATGGTGAGGCTCCGAGCAATCCAGAAGAATATATTGCAGAAAAAGGCTTAGATACAACCGACTTACCATCAATTGTTACTAATAGCCCTTGGTACTTCCAGCCATATGGTGAGTATCAAGAATTCATTGACCTTTCAGGTGAAATCTCAAATTATAATGAGCTTCATTATTTAGAGTATCGAGTGAGTGACGAAGACGGAAATATCATTATAGAAAATCACCCAGTCGCTTTTGAAGAAATAGAGGGTATGATCTACTTTAAGGAAGATATATCTACTGAGAAGTTAACCGAAAATAAAGTTTACAGTATTGAAATGATTGCTTATGTTAAGAGTCCTAACGATAAATTAGTTAAGCAGCAAGTGGCTCAAAGAATAAGACGAGATATTGAAGCGCCAAAACTTAAAGTTAACCAAGTCTTTGGTCCAGATAAGGATTTATTATACTTCGAGATCGACTTCAGTGATAACATGAACTATGTTGAATTATGGGCGGATAATGACATGATCGGTCGCGTAGATAAGACATTCGATTCACTATTAAATCCTATCCCAGTCGAAGGAAAAGTTTTATATACTATTCCTAAATCTAAGTTAGGAAAAGAGCTAACCTTTACTGTTTATGATGACTTTGGTAATGAAAGTGAAGCAACATCTATCCCAGTTCAATTAAGAGATTTAAAAGCTATTCCATTTAAAGTTGTGAAACGTTTTAATGCAGATTTAGCTGTGGGTGAAATGAACGTTGTCCAAGAAGGTCAAGAAGGAAAAGCTAATATCGATGAAGATGGTGAATTAGTTATTCTTATAGACGCGACTGATAAAGTTGTGGAATATGGTCCAGTAGAAATTGATTTTGAAACGGATAAAAAATCAGACTCTTATTTATTAGAAGGAATCGAATTAACTATTCAAGAAGGAGTTAAAGGGTTGTTGAATCCGTTAACCGGAGAAGTTATTCGTCCGGCTCAAACAGAGATCATTCTAATGGGTACTAAGGTAAATGATGAGCATTTAAGTCCGGAAGAACCATCCAGTCCAACTGATCCAACAAAACCAGAACAAGCAAAAGAAGACGAATTATCAGAAGAAATTAAAAACTTCAATGCTTACTTTGAAATGTTTAAATATAAACTAAAGAATATCGAAGATTATCGTAAGCCTAAAGATTTTGATCTTAAGAAAGCTCAAGCTTTAGTGAATGAAATTGAGGCAAGTAACTTAAACGATTTAACAAAAGCTCAATTATTAGAATTGCAAAATCTTGTAATGGGATATTCTAAAGACTTGAAGCCTAAGGCTGGTTCAAGACCACAGCAAGGTGAAAGTTTTGATAAGAATCAAGGTGTAGGATCTGATGCTGAAGGCGCTAGCGTCTTACCAGCTACTGGAGAAACGAGTCAGCATGCTTATCCTATCGTAGCAACAATACTTTCCTTCTTAGGTTTAGGCAGCCTTGCGTATTCAAAGAAAAAATTAAAAGATTAATAACACATTACTTTTTTCTCTCTCATTCAAATTGAATGAGAGAGTTTTTTTGTTAGGCAACCATTAGCCTTTATAATGAAGAAAAGAATGTCTATAATTAAATGAGATGGAAAGGAGTGGGAGTTTGCCACGTTATGTAGCTAAAGTTCAATATGATGGAAGTCACTATCACGGTTATCAAATTCAAAAAAATGGTATATCTATTCAAGAGAAAATTGAAAATGCCTTGCTTCTTATTGCTAAAAAAAGCCCAGAAAACCCTATTAAAATTATAGGTTCCGGTCGAACAGATGCAGGGGTTCATGCCATGGGGCAAGTGATCCATTTTGATTTTCCTGCTTCGCTTCCGGCTATCAATCTTTTGCGTGCTTTGAATTCTATTCTTGAAAAAGACATTCGTATTATTCAATGTAACCAGACGAAGATAGATTTTCATGCCCGCTACCATGCTATTGGAAAGTCCTATCGCTATCGCGTGGATACTCAAGCTTTCCCAGATCCTTTTAAACGAAATTTTACCACTCACCATGGTTATCCTTTTGAAATTGAGCGCATTCAAGAAGGTTTAGCTTATCTACAAGGAGAACACGATTTCACAAGTTTTTGCTCTACTAAAACAGATAAAGAGAATAAAGTGAGAAACTTATATGAAGTAAAGGCTAATCTAGACGTTCCTAATCAAGAGTTAGTTTTTGATTTTAAAGGGAACGGATTTTTATACAATATGATCCGTATTATTGTGGGAACTTCCCTTCAAATAGGTGACGGCCTTAAAGAACCTATCGAGATGCAACGACTTCTAGATATAAAAGATCGCAACCAGGCAGGTCCTACAGCGCCTCCACAAGGTTTATATTTAATGCATGTAGAATATGAGGAGGATCCTTTTGAGTAAGATAAAAAAAACAAGTGACTGGCAGGTTCGTCGAGTAGAATTAAAAGATATCGATAAGTTGCAAGCCATTTATGATCAAGCACGTCGATTTCAATTGGCTACTGGTAATCTCAATCAATGGATTGATGGCTATCCTGGCAGAGAGGTCATTCTAAATGATTATCGTTCAGCACATTCTTATATAGTAGAAGATAGGCTCGATCATGAAATATTAGCAGTGATGGCTTTGCTAGCAGGGGAAGACCCTACTTATAAAAACATTCAGGGACAGTGGCTGAATGATGAAGAGTATGTGACTATTCATCGACTAGCATCTTTACCATCAGCAAAAGGTAGTGGGCAAGCATTATTAGACTGGACCTTGGAACATTATTCGAATATCAGAATTGACACACATGAGGAAAATCAACCAATGAAACATATTTTAGCAAAGCTAGGATTTCAGTTTTGTGGCATTATTTTTTTAGAAAATGGCGATCCTAGAGATGCTTACCAATATTACAGAAAGAAGGAGAATCCATGTTAAAAGACTTTGATTTTGAAAAAATTGACCAACGCTTTGATAACTATAAAAGATCAGAGTTGGGTGAAAGGCTCGATCAATTACAACGAACAGTTAAAGGACTTGAAATTCCAGTTTTAATTTTAATTGATGGCTGGGAATCGGCAGGTAAAGGCTATGTGATCAACGATTTAACGCGTGAACTCGATCCACGTTATGTGAGAGTAGAAGTCTTTGACAAGGCCAATCAAATGGAAAAAGCGCATCCTTCTGTTTGGCGTTTTTGGCAAAAAATTCCCTCTAATCAAGAAATAGTTGTCTATGATCGTTCCTTTTACTATCAAGTCTTTAATCATGATCAAAAAAATGATGAAAAACTAGAGCAGCGTGTTCGTGAATTAACAGAACTAGATAGTACTTTGATAAATAACGGTATGATTGTTATTAAGTTTTTCATAAATATAACGGAAAAAACACAAAAAAAACGCATCAAGAAACTTGAAGAGACAGTTGAAGGAAAGCATTTGTTATCTGAGGTAGACTATGAACAAAATAAAAACTACCAAGACCACCAAGAATGGTTTGAAAAGATTCTTACCCAAACTAATAATAAACGATCACCTTGGCATATCGTTGCAGCTGAGGACAAAAAATATGCTTCTAAAATGGTCTTAGGGACGGTAATTGATGAAATTCATCGTGGTATAGAACGGATCGTTCAGTGCCGGACTAGGGATGAAGCGATTAAAAGAGATCGTGATCAGGTTTACGATGTTCTTGACCAATTTGACTTAAGTAAGAGTCTTTCAAAAGATGATTACCACAAGGAGTTAGCTGACTTACAAGAGCAAGCGGCTAAATTGGTTTACCAATGCTATGATCAGAAAATCCCCATTGTTTTAGCCTTTGAAGGAATGGATGCAGCTGGTAAAGGTGGGGCAATTAAGCGGTTGACTCGGCACATTGATCCTCGTTCTTATAAAATATTTGGAATTAACGCACCAGACCCTATAGAAGAAAAATTTCATTATTTATGGCGTTTTCAAAAAGAAATGCCCGAAGATGGTCAGATGGTTATTTTTGATCGTTCTTGGTATGGGCGGGTCTTAGTTGAGAGGGTAGAAAATTTCACCCCTGAAAGAGATTGGGAACGCGCTTATGAAGAAATTAATCAAATGGAAAGAACCTTGGCCGACCACGGCACGGCTGTCATGAAGTTTTTCTTATATATTGATAGTCAAGAGCAATATGAAAGATTTGAAGATCGGGTAGAAGATCCAGCCAAAAACTATAAAATAACAGCTGAAGATTGGCGCAATCGTGAGAAAATGCCACAATATTTAGAGGCTATGAATGAAATGTTGGTTCGCACAGATACCGAATATGCTCCTTGGTATATCGTAGCCAGCAATGATAAACGCTATGCCCGTATTCAAGTCTTGAAATACTTCATTGAGCACTTAGAAAAAATAATAGCTAAATAAAAGCAACTCTGAAAGATACCTACCCTTTGACTGTTTATCCAGCAAAAGTGGTAGGTATCATCTATGAGTTGCTTTCGTTTTATTTTAAGTGTTTACGAAGCATATCATGCTTAGCAACAGGTTGACTGACTTTCATAGTAACAATTTGCATAGCGTGAGGAGCCACTTCGATTTCAGCTCCTGTGTCATCCCACATTTGATCTAATGTTTCTTGATGACGGCGCATGCCAGGACCATAAAATTCAATGGTTTCACCAACTTTAAAGTTATTGCGTTGTTGAATAGTAGCGATGGTTGTATCAGGGTCATAATCTAAAACTTCCCCTATAAAGGAATACTCTGGTCGACGTCGACGCTTGCCAAACAATTGCTCTTTTTCACTTGGTGCGTCGTAATAAAAGCCAGTTGAAAGCTCGCGTTGAGCAATTTTCCATAATTCATCAGACCATTCTTTTTTTACTTCATAATTTTTAGGATCAGCAAAGAAGCTATCAATAGCCTTACGATAAACGTTAACAACGGTTGAGATATAATGGATGGATTTCATACGGCCTTCAATTTTCAGCGAATCAATCCCTGCCTCAATGATTTCAGGGATATGGTCTAACATCCCCATATCAACAGCTGACATCGAGAAAGGTTCTTTAATACCCGGTTCACCTGCCCCCACCATTACTTTTTGGTCCAACTCAGGCAGTTCGAATAAGCCATAGTGCCAACGACAAGATTGACAACAGCCGCCTCGATTAGCGTCACGATTAGCCATATGGTTGGAGAGAGTACAACGACCGGAATAAGATATACACATAGCACCATGAATAAAAGCTTCGATTTCTACATCCGTATTAGCACGGATTTCTTTAATTTCTGCCATAGAGACCTCACGTCCTAAAACGCAACGTGTCAGTCCGGCTTCCTGCCAAAAGTTCAAGGTTTCATAATTGACAGCTGATTGCTGGGTGGAAAGGTGAATGTCTAGTCCCGGAGCTTCACTGGCACATATTTGCATAAGAGTCGGATCAGACACAATGACCGCATCAATGCCAATATCCCTTACTTGCCGGAAAAAATCACCAGCACCTATCTCATCATTTTCATGAGTAACCATATTAGCAGCGACATATACCTTCGCATCTCTTGCATGGGCAAAAGCGACTCCCTCAGCCATATCCTCAAAAGAAAAATTACCGGCTCTTTTACGAAGTCCGTAATCATTACCGCCAATATATACTGCATCTGCTCCATAGTGAATCGCAGTTTTTAGTTTTTCGAGCGTTCCTGCGGGTGCTAATAATTCTGGTTTTTTAAAAGTTAAGTTTTCCATAAGCGCCTCCTATTGTACCTGGTCTGCTTCATATAAGAAGAAACCTGTACCCAATTCCCGATTTTTAGTGTGATATTGTTCAACCGCTACACGATGTAGTTTTAGTCCTTCTAAAGTCACTTGGTCTTGTTCAATTAATTCCTTCACACGTATAAAATGTCTTGCGACTTGTTTGAACGCTTCTTCGGGTGTAAATAATCCATCTAAATACCAATGCGTTTGTTGAACATTTGCTAAATCGGGTAAATATTCAATTAAATTTAAATCTTTATTGGCAAAGATATGTGTACCGTGTTGATCGGTGTAGATCGAATAATGGCTATCCTTTTTATTAGGCTCAGACAAGAAAAGATCACGATCGGTTAACTCCTCAACATCCTTATGAATATAGTTAAAGTAATTATTCAATAAGCGTCTTCGACTTTGATGAATACAAGTAGAGCCATAGACTTGATAAACAAGAGGAATTTGACTTTCAGCTAACATATCCTTTAATTCAACAAATGGCACTTCACTTGCGACAAAGGCTCTCTTTGCGCCATATTTGGCCCAGAAATTTACTTGACCGGATGAGGTCATTAAAACAGAAGCATTATAAATATATGGTAAGTAGAGGTCTTCATCTTTAAGAATTTGAATTAAGCCAGTATCGCCAACCATAATTTGGTCTGCACCGATTTCTTTGATCTTCTTTAGAAAAGATCGTGCTTGCTTAATTTGTTCATTATGCAAAATAGCATTCATGGCAATGATGACTTCTTTTTTGTATTGGTGGGCGTAATCGATAACCTCTTTCATTTCGTCAAAGGAGAAATAAGCCGGCAAGCGCAAACCAAATACTTCCTCACCAATAACAACTTGATCGATCCCAAGATCGATTAGTTTTTTGGCTTGTCCTATCGATTCAGCTGTTGCAATCAACTTGATCATTAGAACCCTTCTTTCTAATCGTTATTTTATTCATCTATCAATTATATACGAGTAAACAGAGATAATAAACAGCATTTTAATACATAGTAACTTTTTCACAAACTAAATAATATTGGAAACGGAATCAAAATTCATGTTATAATATCAGTGTCGCTAATTATTTATTTCCTATTTGAAATAGGAAAAGAAGGGTGGTGAACGAATGGCAAATTTAATTGAGACAGTTAACGAATTAGAGGCATTAAGTGCTGAAAAAGTTGCTGATTATCAAAAAAAATTGCAAGAAATGCAAGAAAACTTTGAAGATCAAAAACTCACATTTAAAAGGCAGGTTGATTCGGAATTCGCTCAATTTAAACAAACGACTAAAGAAAAATATAATCATCAATTTCTTGAGGTTGAAAATGACTTAAGAAATGAAAATCAATTGTCGGTTGTTCAAATTGAATCCGATATTGCTAACCGCCGTGAGGATTTGACGCAAAAAATTGCTGAAAAGGTGGTGAAAGAAATATGGCAATAGCTAAAATGGCTAAGGTTTTAGCAATTGTTGAGAAAGAAAATCGTGACGACTTGATGCAGGCATTTCAAAAAATGCAAAACATTCAAGTGAAGACAATTAACTCTGAATTGTTGGACCAAGAGCCAAAAATGGAATCAAAACAACTGACAGAATATCTCGATCAGTTAGAAAATGTCCGATCAGCAAAAAAATATTTAGAAAGTTATCTAACAGCTGAATCCTTTAAAGACAAGTATCTAACGCCATTACCAGAAATGAGTATGGCTGAAATTGAAGAAAGTCAAATGGATGAGCAAGCCAAGAAGATTACTGATAAAGTATGGGAAAAGAAAAAGATGCTAGAAGAAATTGATTCCCAAATTCAAATTTGCGAGAATGAAGCCGATTTTTATCATAAGTGGCGCAATCTAAAAGCACTTCCAGATTACGCTAAAGATTATCGCTATACACGCTTGTTATTAGGGACAATTCCTCAAACAGCGGATAATGAATATTACAATGCTTTGAAAGAAGAAGACCGAATTGCACTGGAAGAGGTCTATCAGTCTAAAGAAGAAATTGGCCTGGCAGTTGCTTTTGATAAGGATGATGCCTTCGAAGTGAATCAATTTCTTAATCAAAACCGCTTCCAGATCTTAGATTATCGCTTCAAAGACCTTCCGGTTAAACTGCTAGAAGAATCCCATATAGAAGCGGAAAACTTAAGAAACAAAGCCAGAGATCTAAGAAAAGAATTGGGAAGTTTCAGACAAGAATATAACCAATTAAAAATCGCTGAAGAAGTTTTTTATGCCAAAGTAGAAAGACAAAAAGCAACAGAATTAGGATTAAACAAAGGGGAGTTGTTCGCTCTAGAAGGTTGGATTGAAGAGCAACAAGCTCAAGCAAGCTTAGAAGAAGTTATAAAAGCGCTAAATGGAGAAGTTTATTTAGACTATGTGACACCAACTGAAGAAGAAAGCGAAGAAGTACCCATTCAATTAAAAAATCACCCTTTGGTTGAACCTTTTGAAACAGTTACTTCAATGTATGGTCTACCTGGATATAAGGGGTTTGACCCGACATCCTCTTTAACGCCTTATTATTGGACATTCTTTGGAATGATGATTGCCGATTTAGGTTATGGAATTTTACTCTGGTTAGGAACCTTTATCCCATTAAAATTCTTTACGATCGATAAAGGGATGAAAAAAAACATACGTTTCTTCCATCTCTTATCATATGCTGTTTTGCTATGGGGCTTAATTTACGGGTCGTTTTTTGGTGAATCTTTGCCTTTCAAGTTGCTATCACCTACTGAAGACGTCATTCAGGTATTGGCCTTGTCGATTGGTTTAGGATTTATCCAAATCATTCATGGACTCATCCTAAACACACTCCTAAATTGGGAAAGTAATCGATTAGATGCAATTAAGGATGGACTATCATGGATTATCATGCTATTTGGCTTTTTAATTGCAGTCCTTGGACCAATGTTATTAAACATTGAAAGTCTACAACAATTAGGCCTATATTTAGCTGGGTTTGCAGCCATAACAATTTTGGTAGTAGCTATTATTAAAAGTAAAAATAAATTTGCCGGTTTCGGAGCCGGTTTATACGATTTGTATGGCATCTCTTCTTATTTAGGAGATTTAGTATCGTATAGTCGACTAATGGCCCTTGGTATAGCTGGAGGATCAATTGCCTTAGCCTTTAATATTTTGGTGGCATATTTACCTCCTGCAGCAAGATTTTCAGTGGGTATTCTATTAATCATTGCTTTACAGTTATTTAACTTTGGCTTAACGGTCTTAAGTGCTTATGTTCACTCTGCACGTTTAATCTTCGTTGAGTTCTTCGGTAAATTCTATGAAGCTGGGGGTCAAGCCTTTGCCCCATTAAAATACTTAGGCAAATACATTAATATTAAATAAATTTACTAGGAGGTAATATAATGGAATTTTTACAAGAGTATGGTGGTTATTTATTCGCCGTTTTAGGGATAGCAGTGGCAGTTATTTTCTCAGGTTTTGGTTCAGCTAATGGGGTTGGTACTGCAGGTACATCCGCTGCAGCTTTAACTAAAGATCAACCTGAAAAATTCGTTCAATCTTTAATCTTACAGTTACTACCAGGTACACAAGGCCTTTATGGATTTGCGATTGGCTTCTTAATTTTCTTACAGTTACAACAAGGCATGGAACTACAAACAGGACTTAATCTATTAATTGCTGCTATGCCTGTTGGTTTTGTAGGTTGGGTATCAGGTATTCACCAAGGTAAAGTAGCTGCAGCAGGTATGCAGATTTTGGCTAAACGTCCTGAAAAAGTTATTAATGCAATTATTTATTCAGTAATGGTTGAAACTTATGCAATTTTAGCATTCGTATTCTCATTCTTACTTGTTCAAGGATAGGAGGTCAAACTTGTGGGAAACATTGAAACTTTACAAAATAAAATCTTAGGGAAAGTTCAAGCCACAGGTGAAGCACAAGTTCAAGATCTTCAAAATGAGTTGTCCCAAGCAATGGACGATTACAAAAATCGGATTAATAAACAATTTGAGCATGATAAAGAAAACTTTATTCGTAAGCAAGAGCAACAATTTGAAATTCGTAAGCAATCATTGGCTAATGAATTGCGCAACTCACAGCTTACTCATAAGCAAAAATTATTAGAAGAAATTATCCAAGACGTTCCTGAAGAAATAAACCATTCGATAGCTAATAATTTGGGTCAAATGATTCAAGCGGCAATGCAAAAGTTGGATTCAAATCAAGCTTTTGAACTAAGAATCGGTGAAAAATCACGTCAATTTATTTCTGATGATCAAGCGAATAAATTTCATGCAGATTATAATATGATGCAATGGGGCGAAAACGTTGCGGATAAATCTGGTTTTATTCTTACCCAAAAAGGGATGAATATGAATTATTTATTTGAAGATATTATTAATGAACTGAAGCCTCAACTGCTTATTGAACTTGAAAAACAACTGAAAGCATAAGGGGGGCTTATAATGAAAGAATTAGAGTATGCTGGTTTAAATACGACCCTGCGCCTCTATGAAGCTCAACTTCTCAGTCAATCAGACTATGAAACGTTATTACAAATGGACCATTCTGATGCTGTTTTAGACTACTTAGGTAAGACGGCTTATTCTATTCCGGAGGAAGTGCGTTTAAATCGTAGTTTTGAGCCAATCATTCAACAACGTTTGGTTTATGTATATGAAGAATTACTTGAGGCATCACCTGATAGGCGTATAATCGAAATCTTCTCATTAAGATATACTTATCATAATTTGAAGCTTTTAATTAAAGAAAAATATCTGGATGAAGATTTGTCTCATTTGTACATTCCGATTGGCAGTTTTTCAAAAGAGGAACTTGCTCAAGTTGTGTCTACAAAAGGACAAAATGAAGACCTTCATCCTGTATTAGAAGAAGCTGTCTATGACGCTATCACAGCAGTAGAAGACACAGGCGATACCCATTCGATTGATGTCATTTTGGATACAGCCTATCTAAGACATATCCGATCTCATGCCGATGCAATGAAGCATGAAGAACTCAGTCGATTTGTAAAAATGAAAATTGATTTTCAAAATTTATTAACTTTTGTCCGTGCTTTTAAACAAGGTCAAAGTACATCATTTATTTTCACCTCTTTATCAAGTCAAGGGGCAGTGAGTCGTGATGATATCATTGAAAATTGGCGAGAAAAAGATTTGAACGGTTTAGTTGAAACTTATCAAACAGCTGAATACATGATTAATTTAGACCCTGTTTGGGATCAATTGAATGATGAAAAGGTCAACCCAACTGAACTAAATGCTTTAATTCAAGGCGAGTTTAGTCGGATTTTAAGATCATTCTCATTTGATGCCTTCGGGCCGATGCCAGTACTTACTTATCTATATTTCTTGGAAAATGAGAGTGACAACGTACGTCTCATCTTAATTGGGAAAGAAAATAATTTAGACAATCAACTAATTAAAGAAAGGATGCGACCTATTCATGGCATATAAAATAGCAGTAATCGGTAACCGTGACGTCGTATTAGCCTTTAAACTATTAGGATTTGAAGTCTATCCAGCAAGTAGTGGCGAGGAAGCTAGAAAAATTCTACACGATTTAAAAGAAGAAAATATTGGTGTCGTATTATTGACAGAAAATCTAGCTCATGAAATACCCGATACGATTAGTCACTTTGACACTTTACCAACCCCTGCGGTTATTCTAATTCCAACTCATAAAGGATCTCTTGGAATAGGTAAAGCCAAAGTCAATGACAACGTTGAAAAAGCAATCGGACAGAACATATTATAAAAGGAGGAAAAAAATGACAACTGGAATTATTCAAGAAATTTCAGGACCTTTAGTGAAGGCTAAAGGAATGAAAGACTCCTCAATTCGTGAAATTGTTTTGGTTGGAGAAATGCAACTTACTGGCGAAATTATTGAAATGCACCAAGACGTTGCATCCATTCAAGTATACGAAGAGACCTCGATGTTGAAACCGGGCGAAATCGTAAGACCTACAGGACATCCTCTTTCAGTTGAATTAGGACCAGGTCTATTAACCAAGATGTTTGATGGGATTCAAAGACCATTAGAAGATTTCATGCAAAAAACAGAGAGTAATTTTTTAGTAAGAGGAAGTAACATTGATGTTTTAGATCGAGACAAGGTTTGGGAATTTGAAGCCCGTAAAGCAGTGGGTGACCATGTGGTAGCTGGCGATATTATTGGGGTCGTTCAAGAAACCAAAATTATTGAGCACCGCATTATGGTTCCTGTTGGCATTGAAGGAACAATTAAATCCATCGAATCTGGCTCTTTCAAAATTGAAGATACCGTTTGTGTGGTTGAAACAGAATCAGGCGAACATGAATTAAATATGGTTCAAAAATGGCCGGTTCGTTTGGGACGCCCTTATAAAGCTAAATCAACTCCCAAAGCACCACTAAAGACAGGACAACGTGTAATTGATACATTCTTCCCAATCACTAAGGGTGGGGTAGCTGCTGTTCCTGGACCTTTCGGGGCTGGAAAAACGGTCGTTCAGCACCAAATCGCTAAGTATGCTGATGTTGACGTAGTGGTTTACGTAGGATGTGGTGAACGTGGAAATGAGATGACGGACGTTATTAACGAGTTTCCAGAATTAATTGATCCTAAAACGGGCGAGTCTATCATGCAACGTACTATTTTAATTGCTAACACTTCCAATATGCCGGTGGCGGCTCGTGAAGCTTCAATCTATACAGGTATCACTATTGCGGAATACTTCCGTGATATGGGCTATTCAGTGGCCATCATGGCGGATTCTACTTCACGTTGGGCAGAAGCATTACGTGAAATGTCAGGACGTATGGAAGAGATGCCAGGGGATGAAGGTTATCCAGCTTATTTAGGTTCACGTATTGCAGAATACTATGAGCGTGCCGGCTTGGTCCAAGTATTGGGATCAGATGAGCGCGTTGGTTCAGTTTCTGCCATTGGAGCGGTTTCACCTCCAGGTGGGGATACTTCAGAACCCGTTACCCAAAATACTTTACGTATCGTAAAAGTATTCTGGAGTTTAGATTCTAAACTTTCACAACAACGTCACTTCCCAGCTATTAACTGGCTAGATTCTTATTCTCAATATTCAACCGATGTTCAAGCACATAATGATGAACACATTGACCCAAGTTGGGGTGAGAAAGTACGTCATTGCTTATCCCTTCTTCAAGAAGAATCAAGCTTGCAAGAAATTGTTCGTTTGGTTGGTTTAGATTCACTTTCTGAAAAAGATAAATTAACGCTTGCCATCGCAGGGATGATTCGTGAAGACTTCTTACAACAAAATGCTTTTGACGATGTTGATACGACAACCTCTGAAGAAAAACAATTGAAATTATTGAATTTAATTATTGATTTTGAAATTGAGGCAAGAGAAGCAATGAAACTGGGTGCTTACTATAATGAAATTATGGAAGGTACTCAAGAAGTTCGTGAGCAAATTGCTCGAGCTAAATTTATTCCAGAAGAAGAAATTCACCGCTTGGATGAAATTGATCAGCAAATTGCTACCTACATGAAACAAGTATTAGAACAAGGAGGTGGAGCAAATGCTTAAGGAATATACAAATATTTCTGACCTATATGGTCCTTTGATGATTGTAGATGGCGTCGAAGATATAGCCTATGACGAACTAGTTGAAATTGAGCTCCACGATGGTGAAATTCGTATGGGTCAGGTGTTAGAAGCTAAAGAGGGTAAAGCCGTTGTTCAAATCTATGGTGGTACTTCTTCAATGAAGCTATCCAATATTAAAGCGCGTTTTAAAGGCAAGCCCTTAGAATTTGCTTTATCCGAAGATATTGTGGGACGCATCTTTGACGGTATGGGTAATGTGATGGATGGCGGACCGCAAATCATTCCTGAAAAGTTTGCTGATATCAATGGTCAAGCGATTAACCCAATGGCGCGTGACTATCCGGATGAATTTATTCAAACAGGTATTTCAACCATCGACCATTTGAATACACTGGTTCGTGGACAAAAACTACCCGTTTTCTCTGGTTCTGGTTTGCCGCATAAAGAGTTAGCAGCCCAAATTGCACGTCAAGCAACTGTTTTAAATTCTGATGAAAATTTTGCAGTTGTCTTTGCAGCCATGGGAATTACTTATGATGAGGCTGAATACTTTATGGATTCTTTCCGTGAAACCGGAGCAATCGATCGTTCAGTAATGTTTGTTAACCTAGCTAATGACCCAGCAATTGAGCGGTTAGCGACTCCAAAAATCGCCTTAACTGCTGCCGAATACTTGGCTTTTGAAAAAGATATGCACGTTTTAGTTATCATGACAGACATGACGAACTATTGTGAGGCCTTACGTGAAGTGTCAGCAGCCCGTCGTGAGGTACCAGGCCGTCGTGGCTATCCAGGTTACTTATATACCAACCTATCTACACTCTATGAACGCGCAGGACGTTTAGTAGGATCTAAGGGATCGGTTACTCAAATCCCAATTCTTACCATGCCTGAAGATGATATTACTCATCCAATCCCTGACTTAACCGGTTATATTACTGAAGGACAGATCATCTTAGACCGTTCATTAGATAACCAAGGTATTAAGCCGCCTATTAATGTTCTTCCTTCCTTATCGCGTTTGAAGGATAAGGGAACCGGTGAAGGAAAAACACGTGAAGATCATGCACCGACAATGAACCAGCTATTTGCAGCTTATGCCAAAGGTAAAGAAGCAAAAGAATTAGCGATTGTATTGGGTGAGTCAGCCCTTTCAGATATCGATAAACAGTATGTTAAATTTACTGATGAATTCGAGAAACGCTATGTTAACCAAGGCTTTGATAAGAACCGTGACATCTTTGAGTCGCTTGATATTGCCTGGGACTTATTAAAGATTTTACCGAAGAGCGAATTGAAACGGATCAAGGATCCAATGATCGAGCAATACTTACCGAAAGGAGAGTAATGCACTATGGCAAACGTATTAGGGGTAAAGCCCACCCGGATGGAGCTGTCAGCTTTAAAGAGTACGCACGCACTGGCTAGTCGCGGGCATAAGTTACTTAAAGATAAGCAAGATGAATTGATGCGCCATTTTATTGATTTGATTCGTAAAAACAATGAACTAAGAGATCAAGTGGAAGCAGAACTTTCAAATGCCTTACAATCATTTGTATTAGCGAAGTCTTTAATGAGCGATCATTTTATTGAAGAGATAGCGGCCATTTCAGGTGAAAACATTGATCTTTCAATTGACCTTAAAAATATTATGAGTGTCAATGTTCCTAAAATGGATTTTAATTTAGATGATGATATTGATGATGAGCCTTTACGCTATGGTTATTTGAATTCCAATGCGGAATTAGATGAAGCTTTAGAGGGTTTAAGGTCCATTTTGCCCAAGTTATTAGATTTAGTCGAAATTGAAAAGACTTGTCAGCTTTTAGCCGATGAAATCGAAAAAACAAGAAGACGTGTTAACGCTCTTGAATATCGAATGATTCCGGATACCGAAGAGACAATCAACTATATTTCAATGAAGTTAGAAGAAAATGAGCGAGCAAGTATCACTCGTATGATGAAGGTTAAAGATCTATAATTAGTAGAAAGATTAATAAATTAGTCTTATGAAAAAATCCGAATAGTATGTAGAAAGATTGTCAAATAAATCAATGGATTTATTACTCACTCCACTGATGCTTCTCTAAACGTTTAATCTATAAGAGAGCATCAATAGTTGGATTGAATGTTCTTTCTATAACTATTCGGATTATTTTTATTTATGAAGAGCAATTCCTTTATTAATACCTTTTATTTGGTGGAATTATTTATTGTATTATGATCGTATCGTGTACAAAAATATAAATAATAAGATTGATATTTAAACGGATGTTAACAAACAATCTCCTATTCAACGGATAGGAGGCTATTTGTTAACATAGGAATATAGACCTTTAAATTTACGTGAATTAATTACATATTCACATTATGATAAACCTTTTGCACGTCTTCATCATCTTCTAATGCATCAATTAACTTCTCAAAAGTTTCCAAGTCTTCTGCGTTGAGGTCCACTTCAGTCTGGGCAATCATTTCAGTTTCAGCCACTGAAAAGTCAGTAATACCAATACTTTCCAGACATTCTTTAATAGTGCCGTAATCACCAGGTTGACCATATACAACCACAGATCCTTCTTCAGTATAAACATCTTTGACATCGAGATCTGCTTCCAATAAAGCCATTGTAATGGTTTCTTCATCTTGGTTTTCCATCACAAAAACAGCCACATGATCAAACATATAAGAAACGGATCCAGCAACCCCCATATTTCCACCGTTCTTATTAAAGGCCATGCGAACATTGGCGGCAGTGCGGTTTACGTTATTTGTTAAAGCATCCACGATAATCATTGAACCATTCGGGCCAAAACCTTCGTATCGCAATTCTTGGAAGGTCTCATCGGCCGAGCCTTTGGCCTTGTCAATGGCTTTGTTGATGACGTGAGATGGTACATTATAGGTTTTAGCACGATCGACAACAAATTTTAGTTTCTGGTTGGTCTCCGGATCTGGGTCTCCTGATTTGGCTGCTGCATAAATTTCAATGCCAAATTTTGCATAAATTCTTGAGGTTTGTTGATCGGTTTTCGCTTTTTTTTCGCGAATGTTCATCCATTTACGACCCATTTAATTCACTTCACTTTCATTATAGTCTGTTTGTATTATAGCGAAAAACAAGCTTCATTTATAGAATTTTTTTCAAAAATTTTTAGCTTGCAAGATTTCTGTCAAACTTTTGATAGCAAAAGAAAAAAAGCGACTGCTGAGTCGCTTAAAATTAATCTTTTGGATACATTTTATCTATTCGCGCTTGTAAATCTTTATCATTGACAAATTCCTCATAGCTGGTATTCATGCGATCAAAGGCCCCAGTTGGAGTAATTTCAATTACACGATTGACTGTTGTATTTAAGACTTCGTAGTCATGTGAGGCGATGAGAATAGCGGATTTAAATTTAATTAAACCATCGTTTAAAGCAGTAATGGATTCAAGGTCTAAGTGGTTGGTTGGTTGATCCATCACTAAAACGTTGGCTTTCGATAGCATCATTTTTGAAAGTAAACAGCGGACTTTCTCACCACCAGAAAGGACGTTGACAGGTTTTAAGACATCATCTCCTGTAAAGAGCATGCGTCCTAAGAAGGAGCGTAAGAAGGTATTGTCACTTTCTTCTTTAGAAGCATATTGTCTTAACCAATCGACAATTGACAACTCGACTCCATCAAATTCATCGCCCGAATTACGTGGCAGATAGGTTTGTGAAGTCGTAACACCCCATTCAAAGCTTCCCTTATCTGCTTCCAAGTTTCCCATCAAGATTTCAAAAAAGGCTGAAATGGCATTGTCATTGCGGGAGACAAAAGCCACCTTATCATCACGATTCAAAGTGAAAGTAACATTATCAAAGAGGGCTTCACCGTCAATTGATTTTGACAGTCCTTCTACGCTAAGTAAATCATTACCGATTTCACGTTCAGGTGAAAAGCCGACAAATGGATAGCGACGGCTGGAAGGTTGAATGTCATCCAGGGTAATTTTTTCTAAAAGTTTCTTTCTAGAGGTCGCTTGTTTTGATTTAGAAGCATTAGCAGAAAAGCGCGCAATAAAGTTTTGTAATTCTTTAATTTTTTCTTCTTTTTTAGCATTTTGATCCGCTTGCAATTTAGCGGCTAATTGACTGGATTGTAACCAAAAGTCATAGTTTCCCACATAAATTTTTATTTTACCGAAGTCGACATCCGCCATATGAGTACATACTGTGTTTAGGAAGTGACGGTCGTGAGAAACAACGATGACAGTGTTTGGGAAGTCCATGATGAAGTTACTTAGCCAATCAATAGCTTGAGCATCTAGACCGTTAGTTGGCTCGTCTAGGAGCAGATTGTCCGGTTTACCAAAAAGTGCTTGAGCCAGTAAAACTTTGATTTTATCAGCTTCGATAAGCTCACTCATCTTGGCTGTATGTTGTTCAGTAGGGATTCCTAAGCCTTGTAACATATTAGAAGCTTCTGATTCAGCTTCCCAACCACCCATTTCGGCAAACAAACCTTCTAATTCGCCAGCGCGCACCCCATCTTCATCAGAAAAATCAGCTTTCATATAGATGGCATCTTTTTCTTTCTTTACTTCATAAAGTTCCTTATAACCCATCATCACGGTTTCGATCACTTCATAGTCTTCGAATCCGTAGTGGTTTTGGTTAAGAACAGCTAATCTTTCATTAGGATCCATGGACACATTTCCCGTTGTAGGTGCAATGTCACCTGATAAAATTTTTAAAAAGGTTGACTTACCAGCACCATTGGCTCCGATCACACCATAACAGTTGCCAGGTGTAAAATTAATATTGACCTCATCAAATAATTTCCGGTCTGGGAATTGTAAACTAACATTCGATACATTGATCACAAACATAACCTCCATCTTAGATTCATAGACATACGCCTTCATTCTAGCATGATAAGGACTAAAAAGCATTAAGAAATATAGTTTATTGATAAACTTATTAGAAGATAAAAAACTCTGTCCATTTAGGGACAGAGTCAAAATTTTATAGACTGCGTAACCAAGCTAAGAAGCGTTTGATTATAGAAGGTTCTTGCGGACTTGACAGTTTAGTCTGATTATCACGAGCGGGATTTAGTTTACTGAGTCGAATTTTGCGACTCTGTTTTTCTTTAGCTAAGCGCTCATCGAGATCTTTTTGACGTTGGCTGGCTCGCTCGATTAAAATTTCTTGCGAGTTGATTTTTTGGTCTTCAATGATAACTGGGCGGATATATTCGCCGTTTACTTGCAGTTCACGTGCTTTCATATTATCAGCTAATTGAAGCTCTAAATAGTCCACTATATCGGCCTCGATATCCTTATCTAAGATCGGGAATTCAATTTCGACACGCTTAATCATATTGCGCGTCATCATATCAGCTGAAGAGAGGAATAGGTGGTTATCACTATTATGGTTAAAGTAATACACACGGGAATGTTCCAAAAAGCGACCAACAATTGAACGTACACGAATATTATCAGATATTCCAGGAATGCCCGGTTTCAAACAGCAGATACCTCTAACAATTAGATCAATTGAAATACCCGCTTGACTGGCTTCATAGAGCTTTTGGATGAGGGGAAGATCGGTTAAGGAATTCATTTTAGCAATGATACGACCATTACCGTATTGTTTTTGAAAAGCAATTTCCTCATCAATATAATCCATTAGAGAATCCCGAATGGCAAAAGGTGAAACATGTAAATGTTTATAATCTGGCAAGCTGCTATAACCACTTAAATAGTTGAAGAAATCAGTAGCATCATCCGTTAAACCAGGGTGCGTCGTAAATAAGCCCATATCGGTATAAATTTTTGCTGTTTTGTCATTGTAATTACCTGTTCCTAGATGAAGGTAAGGTTGGATTTTATTATCCTCCTTGCGAATGACCAGTGAAATTTTGGAATGGGTCTTTAGTTCACTAACACCATATAAAACGTGACAGCCTGCTTCTTCTAATTCTTTGGCCCAATAAACATTATTTTCTTCATCGAAACGTGCTTTTAGTTCCACCAACACGGTAACTTCTTTTCCGTTTTCGGCAGCGGTTTTTAAGGCTGAGATAATGGGAGAGTTTTTAGAAACTCTGTAAAGGGTCTGTTTAATGGCAATGGTTTGAGGATCTTGAGCAGCGTACGCTATTAAGTTAACTACCGGATCAAACGAATCATAAGGGTGGTGGAGGAAGATGTCATGGTCTTTGGCCTGGGTGAATAGGTCTTCTCCTAAATGTTTGGGATTCAGGTAGGGTATATGCTCCTCAAATAAGAATTGAGGGTTATTTTCACCAATTTCTTCTCTTAAGGCAAAAAGGAAAGTTAAATCGAGCGGCCCGTCAATTAAGTAAACAGCATTTTCTTCCAACTCAAAAACTTCTTGTAGATAAGTAAGGTTTTGTTCAGAAAAATTCATTAAGCGTGAGCGGTCAATTTCAAGCCGGACAGCCATTCCATTTTTTCTTTGTTTGACATAGTCTTCAATTAGAACTAACAAATCGGAAGCACCGTCTTCTGCAATTGAAAAATCTGCATTACGTGTAATTCGAAAAGGATAAGCAGCCACAACTTCATAGCCTTCAAAAATACGATCAAGGTGGTGGATGATAATGTCTTCCACTAAGACGATGGTATGGACTTGTCCTTCAATAATAAAATAACGTTCAACCAGCTGAGGAATAGGAAGAATCGCTCGATGCTCTTCGCCATCCTTTTCCAGCTTAACCATAATGTTTAAAACTTTATTGACAAGGTGAGGGAAAGGCCGGTAGGCATCGATTCCTAAAGGAGAAAGAGTCGGTAAGAGTAAGGTCTTAAAGTAATAGTCTATTTCTGCTTGTTCAGATACGGATAATTCACCGATGGACTTCATTTGGTAGCCAGTATTTGGCAAGAGAGGCATTAATTCATGGTAGCGTTGGTATTGTTTAGCGACATTGCGTTGATTGCGCTGACTAATGTTTTCTAATAATTCTTCGGGTGTTTGGCAGGTTTTATTTTCAGAAACCTCCACACCAGCAAGGTATTGATCATAAACTCCCGAAACTCTGACCATAAAGAATTCATCGAGATTTGAAGAGGCAATGGCTAAGAAATTTATTTGTTCCAGTAAAGGATTGGTCATATCATAAGCATTGTCAATACAACGTAAATTAAAGTCTAGCCAAGATAATTCGCGGTTAAAATAAAAGTCAGGATTATCAAATTGTCCGCGATTTTTTCTTGAGTTAGAAATGCGCTTATCCTTATTCACTGTTTTCTTTTTCTTTTTTTTGGTCTCAGTCATTTCATTTCTCCTCTCAGTTTTCTTTAAGCCTCTAAGTCAACATACTTTAGTTTTAAGCTTCCATCTAAGCTACGAGCAATATGTTTGGCGTGACGATCTGCTCGATATTGCTCGGCTACCACAGGGCCATTGTGATAAAGGGTTAGGATATAGTCTTTTTTCTTTTTTTCTAATTTAATATTTTTAATCGGAGAAGTTTTAGAATCGTTTAATGATTGGCTAAATTTTAAAATACCTCCTAAAGCTTGTAGTTCTTTTATATCTTCACTACTAAACCAATTGCTGAAAGACTGACAATATTGATTGAGTAAAGATTTATTACGATAACTGCTTAATAAAGCTAAGCGGACACGGTCGCGATGTGAAAAACCGGCCAAATCCATATTGGATAAAAGATAGAAAGTTGTCTGGGAATCAGCTTCTTTAGAGATGAATTGGCCACATCGGTAGAGATAACTTGCCATTTCTAATTCAACTTGCTGAGCATAGGAATAATCCATTTGTCCTAAATCAGTCAGTTGTTTATAAAGATCGATCGCTATTTTACTCCGAATTTCTGCAACCTTTGGATGCACTTTGAAATCACGACATACTTTGGCGACACTTCGAACGTGAATATGCTCAGGATTAATAGGCTGGTTAAAATGATCATTCAAGTAGTAAGTAATAACACCATCTCTCAGCCCTTGTCTAGAAATGAATAGGGTAGGCGCATTGACGATTTGAAAAAGCTCAATTAATGCTAAGTTAGCTGGAATAATGATGTCAGTTCGATCAGAACTTAAACCGTCAATATCTTGCATATCTTGGTAATTTGTTGACTGGAATAGGTCGAGTGTGGTGTTTAGATTTTTTTCAGAGAGTCGATAACCATGTAAGCCAGCAATGGGATAATTCTGTAGGCGTTGATGAACTTGAGCGATATTACGCGCAGAACCACCGACCGCAACGATCGGGTACTTAACCTTCTTTAGCCAATCCAGTGACTTAAAAGTTTTTTGTAAATAGCGTCTTGTCTTTTCAATGGCTGTTGAATCATTATGGTCTTTATCTTTAAAGAACTTTTCCTTCAAGCTGACTACGCCAAATGGAAAGGAATGGTATTGTTTAATCTCTTTGTTTTCTGACAAGGTTATTTCACAAGACCCTCCGCCCATATCGATAGTCACCATATTACGATTAGGTAAGGAGTGCGAAATAGCGTACTGGCCCAGCGAAGCCTCTTCTTTTTCTGATAAGATGCGAATTTCAATGCCAGTTTCTTCTAATACCCGCTGTATGATTTGCTCTTGGTTAGCTGATTGACGAATAGCTGCTGTAGCAAAGACAATTAACTCCTCAATTTTATGTGCTCGAGCGGCATAGTTAAAACTAGCTAGCGTTTCAGTTAGTTTCTGAATCCCTTTATCAGACATCATTACCTGGTCGTTTTCATCTTTATTCAAGTATTGAGATAAACGTGCAGGCGCTTTAAGGTTAGTAATTTCATGAACATCATAATATTGATCGATTGCATAAATCACCATACGAATAGTATTTGAACCGATATCAATTAAACCTACTTTATTGGAATACATATATTTCCACCCATCTATTGTGACTTAGTAACATCTTGGTCTTTATTTTTTATTTAAGACTTCTTCAATGGCAGCAGCAATCTCGGAAGAGTGAGAAACAACCTTTCCGTTAAGTTTGATCAATCCTACAGTGTATAAGTTAACATAGGCGAACTGTGATTCTGCAACTTCTTTGAGTGCCTCAATTTTTTGAGGGTTATCCGCGCCTTGTTGACGGGAGTCTGAAAATAGACCAATAATAGGAATGCCGGCTTGGTAGGCAATACCAATTTCACTGGCTACACCTGGATCAATGGTTTGTCCATCTAAGACGGCCAAAACGATATCACTTGCTAGCACTGCTTCCGTATCCAAACGAGCAATCATCTTTGAATCGGCATAGGCTTGCTTATCGTTAATTTCAGCTTGTTCTTGTGGTAAGAAAATATCTAAAGAAGGTATGGCTTGTCTTAATTCATTAGCAACTTTTTGGTTGAAGGCTAGTTCCATTTCATTAAAAAGGGGACTTGCAAAATATAATTTAGTCATTATTAAATCCTTTCTTTAAGTAAGTTTTTTAATTGCTGATACTTCTATTATAGTAAATTTTTTTAGTTTGGTGTATCAATTCTAGGAATTCCATGAAAATTAATTGATTCACAAAAAAGGAGTGGCTCAACTTGAGCCACTCCTCGAATGAGTTGTTAATTATTCAGCAAAAAATTTTAAGCGTAGAGCATTAAGTAAAACAGAGATAGAAGAAAAGCTCATAGCTAAGGCGGCTATCATTGGGTTAAGTAAGGGACCACCAAATAGATAGATAACGCCCATCGCAAAAGGAATGCCTATCACATTATAGAAGAAAGCCCAGAAAAGGTTCTGTTTGATATTGCGGATAGTCGCATGACTCAAATTAATAGCGGTCGGAATGGTGGTTAAATGGTTATTCATTAACACAATATCAGCAGATTCAATCGCAATGTCGGTCCCAGACCCGATCGCCATGCCGATATCAGCTTGTGCTAAAGCAGGGGCATCATTAATGCCATCACCGACCATAATCACTTTATTGCCGGTTGCTTGTACTTCCTTTACAATACGTGACTTATCTTCAGGCAAAACTTCGGCAAAGACTTTATCCACTCCTACTAATTGACCGATATGTTCTGCTGTGGCTTGATTATCACCTGTCACCATCATCACCTTAAGACCCATTGCTTTGAGAGTTTTTATTACTTCCATACTCGATTCTTTTATCGGATCTGAAATGGCTAATAAGCCTTGGAAATGGCGGTTAATTGCATAGAAAATAACAGTTTTGGCTTCATGACTCAGTTTATCTGCTAGTGAGAGAAAATCTTGAGGGATGGGTTGGCTTAATATTTCTTCCATTAAACGCTGGTTACCAATATCTATGTTTTCGCCATTAATCTCAGCAGTAATTCCCTTACCTGTAATTGATTGGATTTGCTTCAAAGCCTGATATTCTATGCCGAAACTTTCGGCATAATCGACAACTGCCTTGCCAAGAGGGTGTTCTGAGTTGGCTTCAACACTTGCTAACTTACTTAATAGAATAGCTTTATCTTTTTCATCAACAGGATAAAAATCAGTCACACTCGGTTGACCTTGGGTGATAGTCCCTGTCTTATCAAGCAAAATAGTATCTGCTTGGTGAGTAGTTTCTAGACTGGCACTACTTTTAATTAAGATCCCTTTTTGTGCAGCATTACCTGTTCCCACCATGATAGCTGTTGGAGTGGCTAAACCAAGCGCACAAGGGCAAGCGATAATTAAAACACTAATAAAAATCTGTAAACTGAAAGTTAAGGATTGATTCATTATAAAGAACCAGAATAAACCACTGATTAAGGCAATCACCATAACAGTTGGGACGAAATAAGAAGCTACCACATCAGCAAATTTAGCAATTTGAGCTTTGGAAGATTGAGCTTCATTAACTAATTGAATAATTTGAGAAAGCGTAGTGTCTTGCCCTACTCGTTCTACCTTCAGGGTAAAGCCACCGGTTTTATTTAAACTAGCTCCAGTTACGCAGTCGCCTTTGCTTTTATTAACCGGCATGGCTTCACCAGTTAACATCGATTCATCGACACTGGATTGACCTTCAAGAATGATTCCATCCATTGGAATGGTATCTCCAGGTCTAATTTGCAAATGATCTCCTGGTTGAATTCGTTCGGTTGGAACAATTTCAATGGAGCCATCCTCTTTAATTCTACGTGCCTCTTTAGGTGCTAAATCCATTAGGGTTTTAATCGCTGAAGAAGTTCGTCCTTTAGCAATGTCTTCTAAATACTTGCCGATTGTCATTAAAGAGACAATTACTGCAGCTGATTCAAAGTATAATTCAATCTCTTGACTATTTTGAAGAGGATTGATGAATAGAAAGAGCGTTACGACTAGACCTTGAACAAAAGCGGCTCCACTACCTATTGCGACTAAGCTGTCCATGTTGGGGTGGCCATTCAAAAGACTCTTGAATCCACGAATAAATAAATCTTTACCTAAATATAAAACAGCACTACTTAAAATCATCTGAATGAGGGCATGAACGCTTGGATGTTGCTTTATTGAAAGAGAATCCGGAATAGGAAGGCCAATCATTGGACCCATTGCTAAAAGAAAGAGTGGCAGAGTGAACAGGACCATACCCATAATTTTTTGCTTGGACTTTTTTAAATATTGCTGTTCTCGCTCTAAATCTTTTTGATATTGTTCTTCAGGAGAAATAATTAAACTGGCATTATAACCCGCTCTTTGCACCGCCTCAATCGCTTTATCTGGCTGGGCTTTATGATCCCACTCAACATTCAATGTTGAAGTAGCAAAATTGACTTGAGCAGACTGAACGTCCGACAGTTGATTGGCTGCTTTTTCAACTGTTTGCGCACAAGAAGCACAAGACATTCCCTCAATCCGAAAGTTTTGAATGAGCGCTTCATTAATCGAAGGTAATAGCTGATAGCCTGCCTTTTCTACTCGATCAGCCAGTGTCTCAAATGTGACCTTTTGTGGATCAAAATTGACTTTTACAGAGTGGTTCAGTAGATTTACTTCGGCTGTTTCAACACCCATTGTTTGATTAAGCGTTTTTTCGACTGTCATTGCACAAGAAGCGCAGGACATTCCATCAATAGTATAAGTACTTGATTGCATTTTAGCCCTCCTTTAGGGATCGATTATTTGCTTAAATGATAGTGAGTATCTTTAAGCACCTGATTAAAATCTTCCATAGCTAAAAAGTCTTGATGCTCAATAGTAAGCTCTTTAGTATCCACTTGGATATTTACTTTTTCAACTCCATCCATTGATAAAAGCAAATCTTGAATAGTTTGAGCGCAGTGGCTGCAAGACATACCTTGGACTTTAAAATCTTGTTTTTTCATGATAATTCCTCCATTAATTAATGAGACCATGAGTGACATTGACATTGACCGACTGGGCAATTACATTTTACTTGGCTTGGAGCCTGCTTGCCCTTATCCTGCAATTGTTTTATCAGCTGTTGACAATCAGCTTGTGATAAGATGACATCATTAATTATTTGATGAATAAAAGGAGCCTTATCTTTATTGCAAATGCGGTTCAGTAGCTTACTTATTTCTGCATGAACAGCCTCTTTTTCAGAAATATTTGCTTGATATTGATAGGGTTTATGTTCTCCTTCAAGAGTCAAATGTTCTTTTTGCAATAAGCGGTTAATTAAAGTTTTTATAGTAGCTTCTTTCCAATCAGAAAATTGACTAGCAGTATCGATAATTTGGCGTGAAGTAAGTGAATGATGGGCCCAGACTATCCGCATAATTTCCCATTCTGCATCAGTGATCGATGGGACTGAAAGACTTTCTTGCATAAGAAAACTCCTCTCTGATTACACATGTAACTTCACTTAAAGTTTACAACTGTAGACATCAAATTGCAAGTCATAACTTAGTCTTTCATTAAATTTACTAGTATAATAAAGAAAAATATCTGAAGGAGTAAATAAAATGAAAAAGTACTACAAATTATTGATTTTAGTAGTAGCAGTTACAATGAGTTTAGCAGCTTGTGAAAATTTTAATCAAAGCTCTTTTAAGTCAGAAAAAACCCCAGACCAAATTCTTAATGATTCCATCAATTTGGATAATCAACAGATGAGAATGACTAATGAAACTTATCAAGAAGAAGTAGCTGCTGACCAAGCCTATTTGATTCAAAAGGCAGACTTATATTTTGAGACCTTAAAATATGAGGAGGCCAAACAAGCTTTATTTGAAGTGATTGAAAAAAGCAAAGGCAGCATTCACTATCAAAATGAGTATTTGATAGATGGCGGACAATTTTCTGATAGTGAGCAAGAGTTGCGTGAGTTAATTTTGACTGCGCGTATTCCACAGGCGAACTTTAATCAAACAGTTGAGAAACTCCAAGACCTGCCGGATGTTTCTTTGCAATCGTCAAGTAGAGGGTCCCAAGATGTCACTCGCTCGGTCAATGATATTGACATCCGTTTACAAGCCGTAGAGGATCGTTTAGACCGGTTAAATGCCTTATTAGATCAAGCAGAAAAAATTGAAGAAATTGTCCAAATTCAAACTGAAATTGAAAATGCTATTATTCAAAGAGATCAATATTTAGCCGAACAAGCTAACTTGGAAAATCAAATAGAACAAGCCACTATCAATATTACTTTGAGTGAGCGCTATGTTCTAGCAGAAGAACGCAATCAAAATTATTCCTTTATAGGTCGTATAGCTAATACTTTTAAAGAAGCTTTGATTTCTACCAAGTGGATGCTAGAAAATCTTGTTTTATTATTGGTAGCATCTTTACCCTTCTTAATGATTTGTTTGGCAATCTATTTATTGTATCGCTTATTTTTTAAAAAGATTGCCGATAATTACCGTAAATACTATCCTCAAAATGAGAAAGAAAATCGAATGTTAAATCGTGCTAAACATGAACAGAATATCAAACAGAATTTCCATCCAAGTGAAACAGATGAAAAGTAAATGAATCAGATTATATACCTTATCCCAAAGACTAGATACAATTTTAAATAAAAATATTGAGAACAATTTTATAAAAGTGTATCATTAAGAGTGACAGTGAATATTAAGGAGTGATCGAGCAATGTTTCAACAGTTACAAGAAAAGATAAAAGGAAAAGGCATCAAAATAGTGTTTCCTGAGGGGACTGACCCACGTGTTTTAGGAGCAGCAGTACGCTTGCATGCCGAAGATATTGTGGAACCGATTGTTTTGGGTAATAAGGTAGAAATTAAACAACTAGCCAATGAAAAAAATTGGGTGATTGAAGGGATTACTCTCCATGACCCTGAAGAATATCAAGCAATGGATCAATTGATTGAAGCTTTTGTTGAAAGACGTAAGGGTAAGAATACTAGAGAAGAAGCTATTGAACTCCTAAAAGATCCTGCATACTTTGGGACCATGTTGGTTTATACCAATCAAGCGGATGGAATGGTATGTGGAGCCGTTTACTCAACAGGAGATACAGTAAGGCCTGCTTTACAAATTATCAAAACACGACCAGGCGTAAAATTAATTTCAGGAGCCTTTATCATGGTTCCACCTCATACCAATGGTCAAAAATTAGTGTTTGCAGATTGCGCTATTAATATTAATCCTGATGCACAATCTTTAGCTGAAATTGCGGTAGAAAGTGCTAAAACAGCTGAAATCTTTGGTATTGATCCTAAAGTGGCGATGTTAAGTTTTTCTTCTTATGGATCAGCCAAATCACCAGAAGTAGATAAAGTGGCAGAAGCGACTAAAATTGCGAAGCAATTAGCACCCGAATTGACCATTGATGGTGAAATGCAATTTGATGCGGCTATTGTTCCTGAGGTGGCTGCACAAAAGGTTCCTGGGTCTATTCTTGATGGACAAGCGACTGTCTTTGTTTTCCCAGAAATTCAATCTGGAAATATTGGCTATAAGATTGCGCAACGCTTAGGTAATTTCCAAGCTGTTGGACCAATTTTACAAGGACTGAATAAACCCGTTTCAGACCTTTCAAGAGGGTGTGTAGAAGAAGATGTGTTTAAAGTAGCAATTATCACAGCCAACCAGGCTCTAAATAACTAACCTAAATAAATTATAAACCAAGCTCCTCAAGCAGATTTTTGATTGAGGAGCTTTTCTCATGCAAATCTAATGAGAATCATTTTCACATTTGTGAAGAACATGTTACAATGGATTTTGTGAAAAATTACTTATTGGAGGAAATCAATGAAAAAAAGTTTAATGAAGCGACTCTTATTGTTGTCAACCCTTGCCTTAAATAGTTTCACGCCACTTGCAGTGAATGTAAACGCTATGGAATCAGATGTAGAAAGCTTAAATTCCAGCTTGCAATCTATTCAAGTAAAATCAAATCCAGAGATAGAATCTGACAAGGTTGTGATTCCTGGTGAAAGTGAAGAAGAACCACAAGAAACACCTGCTAGAATGGAAGTTGATTCACAAGGTGAAGGCGAAACATCTTCACAAACTCCCTTAACTATTGAAGAATATAAAAAGTTGGACGCCACAACCCTTGCTGAAATGGTCAGAAGTGGAAGAACAACAAGTAAAGAATTAATTGAATTTGCTTTTCAAGTAATCGAAGAAACAAATCCTGATTTAAATAACGTTATTTCAACACGCAAAGAAGCTGCTTTAGCTGAAGCTGAAGCGATGGAAGATACTGGTCAGCCTTTTTATGGTGTGCCGATGTTAGTGAAGGGTCTAGGTCACTCTGTGGAAGAGGGTAGCAATACACTCGGCTTCAAGTTTTTGGAAGATCAAACATCTTCTAGAGATGGTCGCCAAGTAAAAGTTTTTAAAGAAGCAGGCTTTATTGTAATCGGTCAAACTTCTTATCCGCAAATGGGTTGGATCAATGTAACTAATTCTGAATTGTATGGTGACACACATAATCCTTGGAATTTAGCCCATAATCCGGGAGGATCTTCAGGGGGATCTTCAGCAGCTGTCGCAATTGGGCAAGTACCAGTCGCAAGTTCCAGTGATGCCGGTGGTTCTACTAGAATTCCAGCTTCTTGGTCAGGTTTAATTGGTTTACATCCATCGAGAGGAATTTTAACATGGGATAGCAGCTCAATAAACAATCAAACCACCCACTTTGCAGAGACTAAATCAATGCAAGATACAATTACACTTTTTGAGACCTTATTAAAAGAAAAGACGCGTGAACATGTACTGCAAGGAAGCTTTGACAAGACCACTCCCATAGCCTATACAACTATGACTCCTGCTGGAACGCCGATATCAGAAGATGCTATTCAAGCAGTTCGAGAGGTAGCCAATTTCTTAAAAGGTGAAGGTTATTTAGTCGAGGAAGTAGCTTATCCAGTAGATGGAAAAAAATTAATGGAGCAATACTACATTCTTGCTTCTTCGGCTGCTGGCTCTTTGGACTACATAGCAAAGAGACCACTTGGTCGACCAATTCAAAGAGAAGATGTGGAATTGCTAACTTGGGCTTTATACCAAACATCAAAGGATTTAACTAAAGAAGATGTAGCTGGAGCTTGGGACTATATCCATCAAGTGACAGAAGATATGAACGCTTTCTATTCAAAATATCCATTTTTATTAACAGCTACTAATGCTTACCCAGCTCCAAAGGCTGATTATAATCATATTAGTCCAGAGCTGGCTGAAGTAATGGAAGACATGTCTGGTTTGAGTAAAGTTGAAAAATTACAAGTAATTTATGATCAATGGTTACCAGCGTGGACTTTGACTCCTTACACTCAATTGGCTAATCTAACTGGTACACCTGCACTGAGCTTACCAACATATTTGACAGATAAAGGACTGCCGATGGGTGTAATGTTCAACACATTTGCTAAAAACGACCGCAGTTTACTACAAATTGGGAAACTGTTAGAAGAAAGCAATCGCTTTATTACCTACTATAATCGTCCGAGTGATGATAAGGAATCAAATCCAGATGTGGAGCCAGATACAGACAACATCTTAAATCCATTTCCGGGAGCGGATGAAACAGTAGGAAATGGGGCAGATACTCAAATTGAGGACTTGGATGACCAAAGCAATATTGAAGAACAGGCTGAAGACAATCATTTATCCAATAGCCCTTCTTCACAACCAGTCGTAAAGGATCATCAAGTTCAAGCCACTGATTCAGCGAAGGATACACTTCCAAACACTGGGGAAAGTGATCAGCTGGTCATGTACAGTATAAGCCTTACTTTATTCGGCATCGCCGGTTACTTCGTTCGTAAAAAATAAGGCAATTTAAAACCACTCTTCCAGAAGAGTGGTTTTCTTACATTTATAGCATTTAATAGCTTTTTTGATTATTCTGCTGGAATAATTGTAACAGGAATATCATCGATAGTACCATAATACCATTCGATTTCATCACCGTCTTCTAATTTTTGAGAAACAACACCCAGCTCGGCAAATTGCTTGTTAATTAAATACACCCAAGTGTTTGGAGCGTAGTCATTCTCTACACCATCAATAATATCAACAACACCTTCATCTTCATTGAAGTTGAATTCTAACTCTTCAATCGCAGACATAGCCTCTAGAACACTCACACCACCGATATTATTTACTTCATATTCAAGAGGGGCTCCCGATTCTTGGTTAATAATGATTGTTGCAGTACCTTCTAGTCCCTCAGCATCATTAGCAGCTGTTTCAACAGTAGTTTCTTCCATTGTGGTTTCTTCAGCAGCCATGGTAGTATCTGTTTTTTCTTCTTCATTAGTAGTAACCTCTTCGGTAGGGGCATTTTCTACCTTTGCTTTATCATTTCCAGGCAACATATCGCAAGCGCCTAAAAAAACGGTTAAGATAAGTGCTGTGGATATTTGTAGTATTTTTTTCATCAACTGACCTCCTCATTTTCTATTACTATAAAATTAGCAATAATCACCTCTAAAGTCAAATAATTCGATGTTTGCCGGAATCTTCGTTATACTTAATCTATCAGCAAGTGAATGGGGAAAAAAGATGATAAACTTTACAAGTCATAACTTAGAGGATACAAAAAGCCTGGCTAAAATATTAGCTAAAGTCATTCAACCAGGAAGTCTTATTTTGCTTTCAGGCCCATTGGGATCGGGGAAAACAGCTTTTACTCAGGCTTTTGGGCGTTCTTTAGGAATTGATAGAGCCATTAAAAGTCCGACTTATACCATAGTTAAAGAATATGAACTTCAGCAAGTAGCTGAGCGAGTGGTCCATATTGATGCATATCGCTTAGAAGAAGGTGGAGCGGATACTGTTGATTTTGATTTGTTTTTCGATCAACAGTCTATTTGTCTGGTTGAATGGCCACAATTTATTACAGATTATTTACCGAAAAGTCATATAGAGATAGCTTTCAAATTATTGGATCAAAACCAACGTCAAATAGAAATAAGTTTATCGCCACAAGCAGATAATAAGCATCAAATCATCTTTCAAAAGTTTAGAGATCATATAGAAAGGGGCGATTAAACAATGTCTTATCGAGAAAATCCAGACCAAGAAAAACAAGTCGAAATGGTCGAAGAAGAGATTCAACTGTCAATTCGTCAAGCCCAAGTCAAAGATGCTCGCGCCATTTTAGGATTAATGAGACATATCGGTAAAGATACCAATTATCTTACAACCGGACCTGAAGGATTATCTCTGGATGTTCAGCAAGAAAAAGAATTGATTCGAAACTACCTGTTGGCTAAAAAATCATTATTATTAATTATTGAAGTTGACGATCAAGTTATTGGAATCGGTAATTTAGCTAATTTCTCAAGTCACAAGCAAGACCATATCGCTGAAATAGGAGTATCGATTGTGAAAGAATATTGGGGCTATGGAATTGGCAAAATGATTGTGCAAGAATTAATTGATTTTGCCAAAAAAGTTGATTTAAAAATTTTAACTTTAGAAGTGGTCACTGAAAATCAACGGGCTGTCCGACTTTATAAATCGTTTGGATTTGATATCAAAGGAACTTTAAGTCAGCGTTTAAGACATGGTCATTTTTATTACGATGTCTATACTATGGAAAAAAATCTTGCGTAAATCGCTTACATAAAAGGATGCCACTTTACAAGTGACATCCTTTTAACTAGAATGGAATGACGATTATACTGAAGGGGAAAATAAAATGAATTTACTAGAAAAATTTCCTAACATCAAAATATTAAAAGATGAGCCTCTATCAAAATATACTTATACAAAAACAGGTGGTAAGGCAGATTATTTGGTCTTTCCTCATGATCGCTTTCAAGTGGAAACCATTGTGAACTATGTAAAAAATCAGCCGTTAGATTTAACGGTTTTAGGTAATGCTTCCAACTTAATAGTAAAAGATGGTGGCATTCGTGGCGTTGTCATCATGATGACTGAGATGAAGTCGATGCGACGCATCGATTCTAACATCCTTGAAGCGGAATCAGGGGCGTCATTGATTAAACTAACTCACTTAGCGCTCGAACATTCACTTACAGGCCTGGAGTTTGCTTGTGGTATACCAGGCTCGATCGGTGGGGCTGTTTATATGAATGCGGGGGCCTATGGCGGAGAAGTCAAAGATGTCATTGATGAAGTCGATGTAATCAGTCGTGATGGCTTAATTAAAACCTTTAAAAATCCAGACTGTCATTTTTCTTATCGCCATTCTGTTTTTCAAGAGCAAAATGATTTGATTTTATCTGTTCGTTTTAAATTGCAAGCTGGTGACTTTGCACATATAGAAGAAGAAATGGATCATCTAACACATTTACGCCAATCCAAGCAGCCTTTAGAATATCCTTCATGTGGATCTGTTTTCAAGAGACCTGAAGGTTATTATACAGGGAAGTTAATCCAAGATGCTGGTCTACAGGGCTATCGTATCGGTGGAGCTGAAGTGTCTAAGAAGCATGCAGGCTTTATTGTCAATGTGGATAATGCAACGGCAACAAACTATACTGACTTAATTGCTTTTATCCAAGCAACTATTTGGGAAAAGAACCAAGTACATCTAGAAACAGAAGTCCGTATTATTGGTGAGGATGTCGAATAATTTATTTATAGATTAGGAGTCACATGTGTACATGTGGCTTTTTTAATGTTTACAGATAGATTACTGAATATTAATGTTTGTCGATTTTTATTTTAAAATCTAACTTACAAAGCGTGAGTATAACATGATATAATCGGGCGGAAGGTTTCCTTCAAAAAATACAAAAGAGGGTGTCAAGCATGAGTGAAGCATTACTAAGTGTCGAGTTAAAGAACGTTTCAAAGCACTTTGATGATCAAATGGTATTAAAAAATATTAATATGGAGTTGGAACAAGGACAGTTTTATACTTTGCTTGGACCATCAGGATGCGGTAAAACAACAATTTTAAGAATTATCGCAGGCTTTACTCAAGCAAGTGAAGGGACAGTATCGATTGAAGGAAATGAAGTAACCAACATTCCTGCTAATAAACGTAAAGTTAATACCGTTTTTCAAGATTATGCACTTTTTCCACATATGAATGTTTTTGATAATATTGCCTTTGGTTTATCTGTCAAAAATGTTGACAAACAAATCATTAAAAACAAAGTTCAAGCTGCGCTTAAGCAGGTGCGGTTAGATGGTTATGAAGAACGAAATATTAATGAAATGTCAGGTGGTCAAAAACAAAGGGTAGCGATTGCACGCGCACTGGTCAATGAGCCGGACGTTCTACTTTTAGATGAGCCCTTATCAGCTTTAGACTTAAAATTAAGAACCGATATGCAGTATGAATTACGTGAATTACAACAGCGTCTAGGGATTACTTTCGTTTTTGTCACACATGATCAAGAAGAAGCTTTAGCTATGTCTGATTGGATTTTTGTTATGGATAAAGGAGAAATTGTGCAATCGGGTACGCCTTCAGATATTTATGATGAGCCGATTAATCGATACGTTGCTGACTTTATTGGAGAATCAAATATTATTGATGCAACCATGATGGCTGATTACCGGGTTAAATTTGTCGGTCATGAATTCGATTGTGAGGATGCAGGGATTCCTAAAGGCGAAGCAGTAGAGGTTGTGATTCGACCAGAAGATGTAAAAATCACTGCTCCTAATCAGGGTCAGATTAACGCAACAGTTGATACTATGCTCTTTAGAGGGATGTTCAATGAAATTATTGCCTATGATGATGAGCAAAACGAATGGATGATTCACACAACAGAGAAGGTTGATATTGGACAAAAAATCGGCTTGCAAATTGGTCCGGATGAAATTCATGTTATGAGATTTAATGAAACAGAGGAGGAATTTGACGCTCGTTTAGAGCAATATGAGGAGGGGGAAAATGAAGAAGACTAATATTCATTTGTTGGCTATCCCCTATTATTTATGGCTAGCCATCTTTGTGATTACTCCCTTACTAGTGCTTTTTCAACGGTCATTTATAGGCATTGATGGACAATTTACCCTAGCTAACTACCAGCATTTTTTCACTTCAATGGAATATATCCGAATGACTCTGTCTTCCTTTTGGTATGCCTTTCTTGTAACTTTATTCACTTTTTTATTAGCCTACCCACTAGCTTATATTCTTTCTAAAAGCAAAAATAAAGACTTGTGGTTGATGCTGATTATTTTACCAACATGGATTAATTTATTGCTTAAAACCTATGCCTTCATAGGCATCTTAGGTAATTCGGGTCCTTTAAATAATTTCTTTGAAGCGCTTGGTTTCGGTAGACAACAGTTGCTGTTTACTGATGTTTCCTTCCTTCTAGTAGCAGCTTATATTGAGTTGCCTTTTATGTTCTTGCCGATTTTCAACTCAATCAATGAGATTCAACCCAGTCTATTAGAAGCGGCCTATGACTTGGGAGCATCTAAGATGACCATCATTCGGCGTGTGATTTTTCCTTTATCACTGAGAGGAGTGCGCTCGGGTGTCCAAGCGGTCTTCATTCCTTCTCTTTCTCTTTTTATGCTTACCCGCTTAATTGGAGGAAACCGTGTAATCACTTTAGGTACGGCTGTTGAGCAGCATTTCTTAGTTACCCAGGATTGGGGGATGGGATCAACCATCGGTGTAGTTTTAATGTTGATTATGTTCATCATTCTATTTACTACTAGGGATCGTTCTAAGGCAGGAGGTGGTCAAGATGCATAAAACTAAAAAAAGAATGGGTTCTACCCTTTATATTGCGTTTGTCTTTTTATTAATGTACGCACCTTTGATTTATTTAATGTTTTATTCCTTTAATGCTGGTGGAGACATGACTAACTTTTCTGGTTTTACGCTAGAGCATTATCAAACCCTTTTTGAAGATAAACGTCTGATGACCTTCATCTTAAACACCTTTATTATCGCTCTTTTATCCGCTTTAATTGCAACCATCATTGGCACTCTAGGAGCGATAGCTATTTATTACTATCGTTCTAATCGTAGTCGTCAAGCTATTCTTAATCTAAATTCAGTCTTAATGGTTACACCCGATGTCATGATGGGAGCTAGCTTTCTCTTGATGTTTTCATTCTTATTAAAGTTTGAATTTGGCTTCACCACTGTTTTGTTATCACATATTGCATTTAATGTGCCGATAGTGGTTTTAATGGTCTTGCCAAGACTTTATGAAATGAATCCAGCCATGATTACGGCGGCTCAAGACTTGGGAGCCAACCAGAATCAGATTCTATCAAGAATTATTTTACCTTCCATTAAAAGTGGTGTTTTAGCCGGTTACTTCATGGCTTTCACCTATTCCTTAGATGATTTTGCTGTTACTTTCTTTATAACTGGGAATGGTTTCTCAACGTTATCAGTTGAGGTATATTCACGTGCTAGAACAGGGGTAAGCTTGGAAATTAATGCGCTCTCTACTTTAATGTTCTTGTTAGCTTTACTTTTAGTCTTTGGCTATTACACGCTCAGGGTCGGAGAACAGCGAAAAGCAGCACTTAAAATGCGTCAAGCTAGAGGAGGTTAGTAATGAAAGCATTAGTAAAAGTAATGATTGCCATTCTACTTGCAGTGGCTTTGATGTTTGTTGGGCGTTACTACCTACAATCTAGTCAAGGATTAACGGGCGAGAGTAATATTGTCAATTTTTATAATTGGGGCGATTATATTGATCCTGATTTAATCGATGAGTTTGAAGAAGAAACGGGTTATGTGGTAGTTTATGAAACCTTTGATTCTAATGAGGCCATGCTCACAAAAATTCAACAAGCTGGTACCAATTATGATTTAATTGGGCCGAGTGAATACATGGTAGAAACAATGATGGAAATGGATTTATTAGAAAAAATTGATCATAAACGCTTACCTAATCTCAAACATATTGATGAAGAATTTCTGGACCAGCCTTTTGATCGAGGCAATCAATATTCAGTGCCATATTTTTGGGGTACTTTAGGCATTCTTTATGATAGCAGTCAAATTGCGGAAGACGAAATTACCAGTTGGAATGACCTTTGGCGAGAAGAATATCGTAATAAGATTATGATAATTGATGGCGCCCGTGAAGTGATTGGGATTGGTCTGCAATCAGAAGGGCATTCACTTAATGAAACAGATAGTGAACTTATTGCTAAGGCCACTCAAAAGATGAAACAATTAATGCCTAATATCCTGGCTTTACTTGCAGATGAAATTAAAATGTATGCGACAATCGGAGAAGCCCCAATAGCCGTTACTTATTCAGGCGAAGCTGCCATGGCTATGTATGACAATGAAAATTTAGCCTATATGGTTCCGAAAGAAGGGTCTAACATTTGGTTTGATACCTTGGCCATTCCTAAAGGTGCAAAAAATCTCGAAGGTGCACACGCTTTAATGGATTTCTTGATGCGCCCAGATATAGCAGCTAGAAATGCTGAATATATTGGATACGCTACCCCTAATAAGGATGCCATTGATTTAATGGATCCAGAAGTAATTGCCGATCCGGCCTTTTATCCTCCGCAAGAAATTATTGATCATTTAGAAATTTATCGTAACCTTGGTCAAGAAAAATTGATCGAATATAATGATGAATATTTACGTATTAAATTAGAACCGCGTTAATTCTTTATTGAGAGTATAAATTTACATAAACTTAACAGTAAATAGGCTACAAAATTCATAATCAACGGTTAAACTTATTAAGGATTTATGATTGGAAGGGAGAGATCGTTTTGCAACTTGTTAATAAGCGGTTAACTATTAAAGATTATGAAGACCCATCAGCTTCTTTTATCATTGAACGCTTAGAGCTTCCAGCTACTATTAGTTATTTAGTGTTTGAATTCAATACCTATCTGGGGGATTATGCGATTGACTCATTAATGGCTTATGATTCACACTATAATTTAAGAATCGATATTCAAAATGTTTGTCAAGGTCGACGGATTATTCTAAGTCTTGATGAGTTAGAATCAAGCAGTGGAACACGTCCAGGCATTCTTCCATCAGGTGAGTGGATCTTAGTATTTAAATTGGCTGATCCCATACCCAAGTGCGAGTGGTTGTTCGAGTATTCCATTGAAGCCAAAGAGTTGAGTCAGCCATCACTTAAAAACATCTAACTGTTCTTAGCAATTAAGATGGTTTTAATCTTTAACAATAAACTTAAACACTAATTTATTTATGGGTGTTTAAGTTTATTTTTTTAAAAGGGCACCGTGGGATCGACTGTTTTATGAAAAAATTTTAATAATAGACAGTTTGATGTGAATTTGATATATAATAATAGGACAAGTGACTTGCAAATTTAATTAGCAAGTATTAAGAAATGAGGAATCTTTTTGGTTAGAAAAAATGTAATGACTGTTGTTGTTCCTTGTTATAATGAACAAAAGACAATCCAGCCGTTTATTGAGGCAATTTTAAAAGTTCAAAAAGATCTAAAAGAAGTTGAAATTGAATTACTATTAATAGATGATGGGTCAACCGATCAAACCCTAAATGCTATTAAAGAAGTGGTTCAGCAATATCCAGACAGCATTGAATACCTATCTTTTTCACGCAATTTTGGTAAAGAAGCAGGTCTTTATGCCGGCTTGAAACACGCCAAAGGTGAGTATGTTGCAATTATGGATGCGGATTTACAAGATCCACCGATGATGTTAGTAGATATGTATCGAATGATTCTAGATCCAAATGTCGATGTGGTAGCAACCAGAAGGACTTCTAGAGAAGGCGAACCAGTTGTTCGTTCTTTTTTTGCCCGCCTTTTTTACAAATTGAATAATTTAATTTCGCGCCTTGAGTTAGCAGAAGGTACGCGAGATTATCGTTTGATGAAGGCACAAGTCGTAGATGCCGTTGTATCTATGGGTGAGTATAATCGCTTTTCAAAAGGGATTTTCTCATGGGTTGGTTTTAAAGTGAAATATTTAGAATACCCTAATATTAAACGCATTGCTGGTCAATCCTCATGGTCATTTAGAAGTTTGTTCGATTATGCTATCGATGGCTTAATTTCTTTTTCGGACTTTCCATTAACAATTGCTAGTTTCTTAGGTCTTTTCAGTATTGGCACAGCTTTGGTTTGGGGTATCTACTTACTAGTGGCTTTTTTACTTTATCAAGTAAGCGCTTCTGCGATCAGTCTCTTGGCCTTATTAATATTATTTATGGGTGGCTTTCAATTTTTATGCTTAGGTATTATTGGCAAGTACATTTCTAAAATTTTTACCGAAGATAAACGACGACCTATATATTTGGTGAGAGAAGAGAAGCTTTTTGAAGAAGATGACTAGGATAATTATTTAAAAATGAGTCTGATAATATAAAAGAACAGCCTGCACATGCTTGTGTAGGCTGTTCTTGATTTGAGTGTGTAAATTGTTGGGGAATGGTGATAAGACCTATTCTTCATCTAACATTGGCTGACCTGGTCCGGGTTGGTGATTGGCAATATTGCTTGCCCATTCATAGTCCACCATAATAAATTGCCCGAGATAATCGTTTTTTAATTCTTTAGCAAACTTATCAAGAATGAAGTCTGTAAGCGATGGATGGTAATCAACCATAAGCTGCTCATCTTCTGTAAGATAAAGGAATTTATCTTGATTATCTTTGTGAATAAAGAAGCGGTTAAGTACTTTTCGATTCGGTTCTTGTTGAGCAAATAGGCCATCTGTTAATACTTTTACAACTTCCATTACCTGATCATTAAATCCTCGATCAAAAATCTGGATTTTTTCAATCAGTTGAGGGGCTGAAGTTACAACTCTTAAATGATAATCACTAATATCAATCCCTTCCTCAGCTGTCATTAAGCTAAGACCTTTTAATATTTTTTCGCGATTTTCTTTAAAATTAGGTGCTAAATATATCAAAAGCTTGAGTTTTGGATCATGATAGAGAATTTGAGTTTCTATTTGTCTTTTGGCCCCACATTGATCGCATTCAAAGGCTAGAAGCTGACCTTCTAATAGTTGTTGTTTTAATTCGGGGTGTTTTTGACTATTGATAGCAGTTTCGATGATATGTTCCTGCTTAGCTTGGCATACTGGACACTCTAAGTGGATTGTTTGTGGCATTCAATTGCCTCCTTTATCGGATTAATAATTCTAGTATATCAAAAATGAGGAAAGATGCGAAAGAATCATTAATATAATCTTGTAAGCGATTAACACATTGTCTTAAACTGTGCTATAATAGCTAAAGTAATAGGTATAGAGGGGGGAATATATGAAAAGTTTAATTATTTATGAATCACCTTATGGATCTACCTTAATTTATGCTAGAGCCCTCCAAAGAGTCTTTGACTTTCCGATGGTAGCTTTAAGTGAGGTTGATCGAACTACTTTGAACCACTATGATTTAATTATTGTAGGCACCTTTGTTTTCTCCGGAAGGATTTTTAAGTCGACTTTGATTAATCAGTTGATGAATCGCTACCGCGAACCGAGTTGGGTCTTATTCACTGTGGGCATTTCTACCCCAAATCTTACCAACTTTACGAAACTATTAAAAGAAACCTTTACAGCTAGAGTCTATCAACAATTAGCAACCTTTCATTATCGTGGTCGAATTGCCTCTAAGCGCTTTTCTTTAATGTACTTAGCTTCCAAAAGAATGAAGCGTCAACCAGGCACTAGCCTGGATGATGTGATTTTGGGCCCCGAGGAATGGCATTTGTTGGATTATCATGGAGGAACGGCTGAAAAAGAGGATTTAAAGCAAATAGCGAATATGGTAGAGTATATACGTGAAATTGTACAATACATTGGATAATGGAGGAATCGAATAAGATGGAAGAAGCAAAAAAACGAGTGGGCAAATATGCAGCCTCTTATGTTGAAGATGGTATGGTGGTCGGATTAGGGACTGGCTCAACGGCATATTGGTTTATTGAAGAGCTAGGACGCCGTTTCCAAGCAGGAGAACTCAATAATATTTTAACAGTCTCTACTTCTGATCGCTCTTCTGAACAGGCTTTAAAATTAGGCTTACCCTTAAAAGAAATTGAAGATGTCAATCGCATCGATCTGTTAGTAGATGGAGCGGACGAAACAACTCGTCAATTCGCCGGTATTAAAGGCGGTGGTGGTGCGCTTTTGCATGAAAAAATTATTGCTGAAAACAGTGATAAGATTATTTGGATTATGGATGAGAGTAAATTAGTTAACCAATTAGGGAAATTTCCTCTTCCAGTAGAAGTAGTTCGCTTTGGCTCATGGAAAGTTTATGATGCTTTTAAAAGCGCTGGGATGAAACCAAGCTTTAGAAGAATTGAAGATGACAGGCTTTTCATTACCGATTCCGGCAATTATATCATTGACCTCCATTTAGAAGAGATTCCTAATCCCCAAGTGTTGGCAGCCGAGATTAAGTCTAAGGTTGGAGTAGTTGAGCATGGCCTTTTCTTAAATTATGCCGATATCATTCTGGTTGCCCAAGCTGATGGAGAAATTATTAAAATCGAACGTAGTGGTGAAGTAAATTAGACAATATTAAGGATGATGAAGTATGAGAATGGTAGATTTAATCCATAAAAAACAAGAAAATCAAGCATTGACCCAAGCTGAAATCCAATATATTATTAACGGATTTACTAAGGGAGAAATTCCTGATTACCAAATGGCCGCCTTGAATATGGCAGTTTACTTTAATGGCATGAATGCTAAAGAAGTTAGTTATTTGACCATGGCTATGGTTGAATCAGGCGATCAGATCGATCTCTCTGCTATCAAAGGCATCAAAGTAGATAAACATTCGACCGGAGGTGTTGGAGATACAACCACTCTAGTCCTAGCTCCCTTAGTAGCTTCTTGTGGTGTTCCGGTGGCTAAGATGTCAGGGCGTGGTTTAGGCCATACGGGCGGTACGCTGGATAAACTTGAAACAATCAAGGGCTTTAATTTTGAAATCGCTGAAGCTGCCTTTATTGCTCAAGTAAACCAACACCAAGTGGCCGTGGTCGGACAAACTGGCGATTTAACCCCAGCTGATAAAAAGCTGTATGCTTTAAGAGATGTCACTTCTACTGTCCAGTCTATTCCTTTAATTGCTTCTTCCATTATGTCTAAGAAAATTGCTTCGGGTGCTGATGCAATTGTCCTAGATGTAAAAGTAGGCGATGGCGCCTTTATGAAGACAATCGAGATGGCCGAAGAGTTGGCCAACACCATGGTTGAAATAGGCAATCATTTAGGTCGTAAAACAGTAGCCATCTTATCTAATATGGATCAGCCATTAGGCTTTGCAATTGGTAATACCTTAGAGGTCAATGAAGCTGTGGAAACCTTAAAAGGTAAAGGTCCGCAAGATCTAACGGAGCTTTGTCTGAATCTTGGAGCACAAATGCTCTTGTCTGCTGAGAAAGTAAAAAGTTTGCCAGAAGGTATTGAAATGTTGCAAGCGCAGATTGACTCAGGAGCAGCCTTAGAAAAATTCCGTGAATTTATTGAGATTCAAGGAGGAGATGCTTCATTCATTGATAATCCGGAACAATTAGGTAAAGCCAAGTATCAAATTCCGTATTTAGCTAAAAAATCAGGTGTAGTTAGTCACTGGGTAGCCGATTTAGTGGGTGAAGCAGCGATGGTTTTAGGAGCGGGTCGTGCGGTTAAAGAAGATGAAATTGATCCAGTAGTAGGCATTGTCTTAAAAGCTAAGGTAGGAGATCCTGTTCAAGAAGGAGATCCACTCGCAATCATCCATTCCAATCGGGAAGATATTGATGACTGCTTGAAGCGACTAGACCAAGCTATTCAAATCGCTGATACAGCTAAAGAATTACCTCTAATTTATAAAACAATTGATTAAAATACGCAAGAAGAAGGAAGTTACTATGTCAAATAACAAAACGTTTAAGTATGTTCAAATCGGGATTTATGCTGCTTTAATCATCGCTGCGATTACCTTTATCCGTGTCCCGATGCCATCCGCCATCTCTAATTCTTTTGTTCATCCAGGGAATGCCTTGGTGATTTTAGCAGTTTTACTAATGGGGTTCAAACGTGGTACGGCTGCTGCTTTAATAGGGCTTTTCCTCTTTGATAGCTTGAATGGTTATTTCTATGTCGTTCATTTTACCCTTTTAGAAAACCTCTTGGTTTTGATTATGGTCTCATTCATATATAATAAATTCTTCCATAAAAAGGATAGTATGAGTCATATTGTGACATTAGGAATCGTAGGAGCATTAACTAAGATTGTATTAATCTTTGGTAAGCATATTATCAATCAAATGATCTTAGGAGCCACATCTTCTGCAGCAATTGCGATGGCGATTTCAGCCATGCCAGCCAGTCTTTTTACAGGACTTGTTACAGCAATTTTAGTGCCAGTTTTATATTTCCCTTTAAAGAAAATTTTCCAACGCTATCATACAATTGGTGAGTAAATTTACCACTTGGGGTTCAGTCTTTAAGGCTGAACCTTTTTAATTGGTAAAATTTAATGGCCCTCGACGCTTTAAGTCGAGGGCTTTACTAAATTGTCTTAAACTTTAGCTGGTTCAAGTGCAGGGCTGTTTGTATGGATGGTTTGATATCTCTCTTGCTTGAGGTTTTTAATCGAAATCATAAAGCAGAAGGATATAATATATAGACTGGCTAGGAAAAACATAACTGCACGCATCGCATAGTTTTCTAAAATCATTCCAATGATGAGAGAAGAGAAACCACCGATTGCACGACCAACATTTAAAATGATGTTATTAGCTACTGCTCTGACTTGAAGGGGGTATAAGCGCGTAACCATAGCGCCATAGCCGGCAAACATTCCATTAACAAAGAAGCCCATTAAAGCACCGCCAAGTAAAAGGCTTAAGGCAGAATGGACATAAGTAAAAGCGAAAACCGAGATAGCTGATAGGATGAGGAAAATGCCATAAACTAAACGTGGACCAAACATATCTAGAAAATAACCGAAGACTAACATACCGATCGACATTCCTACAATAGTAGTAATCATCCAAAGGTTAGAGTTACCCAGGCTGATCCCTAATTTACCTTGCATCATAGTTGGTAACCAGTTCATCATTCCAAAGTAACCAGCAATTTGAACAGAAGTCATCACCATTAAAGCAATGGTTTGATGGGCTAGAGCAGGTGTTTTGAAGAGGTCAGAGATTTTACCTGCTTGTTGACGGTCGACTTTCTGGCTACCACGATCAGTGATTTGATCTTCTTTAATCATAAAGTGCATGTAAGCCACTAAGATTAACGGCAGAACACCTAGAGCGAAAAGTCCTCTCCAACCAAAGACGGGTGCAATTAAGCTGGCTAAAACAGCGGATGTAATCGAACCGATTTGTCCCATGACACCATTCAGTGAGGAGATACGACCCATTTTGTTGCTTGGTACAATACCCGCCATGATTGCTAAGGCAACACCGTACTCACCACCAACTCCAATACCAGCTAAGAAGCGTAAAGCTAAAAGGCTATTGATGCTTTGACTAAAGAAGATAAGGGCTGTGGCTGCAGAAAAAATTGCGACGGTCCATTTTAATACTTTATATTTGTTATAGCGGTCTGCTAAGACCCCAAAGACAAGTCCCCCAAACAGCATTCCGAAGTTAGTAATGGTTCCAATCCAACCGGCTTGAGTAGAGGAAATATTCAAATCAGCAATAATAGAGGATAGGGAAAAGGCCAAAAACATCACATTGACATCATCTAAACCAGAGGCAATCATTGAAGTAATGAGGGCACGACGATCATAATTTATAGTTTTCATAACAACTCTCCTTAATAAAAGTTCACGGACTTTTTTAATTAATATTTTGACTTTAGTTAAAAGCTTGACTCCAAGCTTGAGGATCTTTGTACCAATTGGCTAAGCTTTGCTTATGACTTGCAAAATCAGGTTTTTGGGTAACCGTATCGATCAGAGTGGCATAATCACTCAAGGTGACTAGCGGGAAAGATTCTTTAGCAAAATTTTGACGACCGGCATCTAATAAGTAATTAAAGATAGCTAGGGCCCCAATCACTTGACCACCAGCATTTTGAACGGCGTGAGCCGCTTTAATGACGCTCCCACCGGTTGAAATCAAGTCTTCAATCATTAGGACTTTTTGTCCTGGATTTAAGTGGCCTTCAATTTGATTGTGCATGCCGTGTCCTTTAGGACTAGACCGCACATAAATCATTGGTAAGTTTAATTCTTGTGCCAAGAAAGCAGCGTGAGGAATACCAGCAGTAGCTGTACCCGCGATCACTTCGACCTGTGCAAAGTTTTCTTTAACGGCTGCTACCATAGCTTCAATTAAAAGCTGCCGGCTTTGCGGATGGCTAATAATTAGGCGGTTATCACAATAAATGGGTGATTTTAAACCGCTTGACCAGGTAAAAGGGGGATCTAAGCTGATTTTAACTGCTTCAATATCCAAGAGGATATTAGCAATCTTTTCTTTACTGCTGGTTTGATGAACGTTTTCCATGATGACCTCCTATTTTAATAATTTTTGTGCTTCAGCTATTTTTTCAACTATGTCCATGTAAGCCGCTTTTGGATTATCTGCCTGGGTAATTGGACGACCAATCACGAGATAATCACTGAGATTTTTAACAGCAGTTTGGACATCAGCGATACGGTGCTGGTCATCCGTACAATTTATCGTTTGTGGGCGTATTCCTGGTGTAACCGTTAGGAAGTTAGTATGAGTGACCTCTTTGATCGCCTTAGCTTCATGGGGTGAGCAAACTACACCGTCAAGGCCTGCTTGGTGACTTAATTTGGCATAGTGTAAGGTTGAAGTTTCTAAACCGGCAGTAATCAGTTGTTCTTCTTCCACTTGTTGGTTAGAAGTAGAAGTCAGTTGAGTGACTGCAATCAAAAGGGGTTCTTTTTGACCAGAAGGTGTCCCTTGTATCAGACCTTCTTTGGCTGCTTCCATCATTTTAAGTCCACCTGCCGCATGGACATTAACCATGGCTACACCCAATTGAGCGAGAATTCGCATGGATCTCATCACGGTGTTAGGGATGTCATGGAGTTTAAGGTCAAGAAAAACAGCATGACCCTGACTGGAAATGGTTTCTAAAAGTTGAGGGCCTCCCAAATAGAAAACTTCCATGCCTATTTTTATATTATGGGGACCTTGGGGTAAAAGCTTTAAAAAGTCTAAGATTTCTTGATCACTGGCAAAATCAAGCGCAATAATGGGTAGTTGAGGATTGAGTTCCATAAAGTCCACCTTTCTAATAAAAAACGCCTAACCACATATTCGGTTAGGCATAAAAGATATATCCATAAAAGCATGCCCAAAGGCATACTCAGGGTGTGGATCTTCTTTCATGCTTCTCTGAACATGTTTAAAGCGATCGTTTCAAATTGTTAAGAGTATAAAATGAATCAAAGGAATTGTCAATAGGAAAATAAACATTTAAAAAATTATGTGTTAAACGTAAATGATAATGTCTCAAGAGAACACAAATCAAAATGTCCCACTATCCACTATAATAAATGATGAAAAGGATAGGAGGGAAAATTTAGGTATTTAACAGAAAGAGAATGTTTAAGATTAATGGGATTTGATGATAAGGATATAGATATACTTGAAAAGACCCATCCAAGAAGAAAAAATGCACTTCAAGTATTTTATATAAACAAGCTGGTAATTCAATTGTGGTAGATGTATTGGAAGTCATAGTAAATGAGATAGTTAAACAAGAAAAAATAAAGCTAATGAACAATAAGACCTTCTTGTTTTTTTTGTTATATATTCAGTATAATTAAAAGTAGGAAAAGTAGGAGGGATCTAATGGATAATTTTATTGAAAATGCAAAGGTAATGGCTAAGGGACAGGTGACGATTCCAAAGGCAGTAAGGGATCTTATGGGAATTGCTCCTGGTGATCGAGTTAGCTTTCTAGTCAATCAAGGAAAGGTTCAAATAATAAACTCTAAGGATTATTTGTTAGCCTATGAAGAAAATATGATAAAAGAAGAAAGCAGAGGGGAAGAAGATGAGTCCTGATGAGATACTAGAACTAATTCATAAGGGAGAAACCATAAATGTTGAATTCAAGGAAGCTAAAAATGACTTGAATAAGGATGTCTTTAACTCTGTCTGTGCCTTTAATAACCGAGATGGTGGTTACATCATCTTAGGGGTAAAAGATAATCGAGAAATGATTGGTGTCAATCCAGGAAAAGTTGATAAGATCATCAAGGATTTTACGACTGCCATCAATAATCCTCAAAAAATAAATCCACCCCTTTATTTAGTTCCCAAAACAATGGATATCGATGGTAAGACCTTAATTTATATCAGAGTACCAAGAGGCTCTCAAGTATGTAGGCATAATGGGCGAATTTGGGACAGGTCACATGAAGGAGATATCAACATCACAGACCAGTCAGAACAGGTTTACAAACTCTATGCTAGAAAGCAAGGGTCTTATTTTGTAAATAAGGTCTATCCCAAGATAGGTTTAGAGCATTTAGATGAAGAAGTCATAAACAAGGCTAGGACAAAAGCCCTAAGTCGTAATCAAAACCACCTATGGGATACCATGGATAATGAAGAACTCTTAAGAAGCACCAATTTAATCTTGCTTGACCCTGAAAGTAACCAAGAGGGGATTACTTTGGCAGGAATCCTTTTATTCGGCAAGGATTCTACTATTATGTCTGTTTTACCTCAACATAAGACAGATGCCATCTTTCGAGTTGTAAATAAAGACCGTTATGATGATCGAGATGTGGTGATAACCAACCTCATTGATTCCTATGATCGACTTTTAGCCTTTGGGCAAAAACATCTAAATGATTTATTTGTTCTAGACGGGACTTTAAATGTTAATGCAAGAGATATGATTTTAAGGGAGATAATATCCAACACCCTAGCCCATAGGGATTATTCTAGTGGCTTTCCAGCCAAGATGATTATAGATGATGAAAAGATTTTAGTTGAAAATAGTAATCTAGCCCATGGTTTAGGTGTTTTGGATATAAAAAGATTTAAACCCTTTCCAAAAAACCCACCTATATCAAAAGTCTTTCGAGAAATTGGAATTGCTGATGAACTAGGCTCTGGTATGAGAAACACCTATAAATACGCAAAACTTTATTCAGGAGCCGAACCTGTTTTTGAAGAAGGAGATATTTTTAAAACCATCATTCCCCTAAAGGAAATTGCCACGAAAAAAGTGGGTGGGGGGACTGTCGTTCACGGTGTCGTTCACGATGTCGTTCACGATGTCGTTCAGTCCAAGGAAGATTTAATAGACTTTATTATAGATAAGATAAGAGCTAACAATAAGATAACAAGAAAAGAAATAGCTGAACAAGCTGGTGTAAGTGAAAAAACCATTGAAAGACGAATAAAAGAAATAGAAAACCTAAGATATATTGGAAGTGGTAATAATGGATATTGGGAATTAGATGAATAAAAACTATTAAGAAAACTCTAGAGTTGTCAAACATATGTTACACAAGGTGCTTCTAAAATGGGCATGCTTATGTCTTAGCGTCTAACAAAAATAAACATTAAAAAAATTAAGTCTTGAAAGTTTCGCTTTTTCGACTGCGTTGGGCAAGAGCGTTGATATCAAGCTGTCTGGCTGTAGCCCAATGGTAACTTTCGCCACTGAGGATTAAATCTGTTTTGCGCAAATCTTCAATTGATTGACACGATAGGAGGAGTAAGGTTCGTTTAAGGGCTGAGGCCCAATCACCTACCCAATCAACGGTCGCATCAACACCTAATTGGTCCACCGAATGCAGAAACTTGCCTGCAATCCCACAACTTTTAGCGCCCAAAGCTAAAGCTTTGACGATGTCTAAAAAGTCGCGGATACCACCCGAAGCTAAAATGTTGATTTGATCTTGAAAATTCAGCGATTCTAGCAAAGCTTCTACACTGGTTTGCCCCCAGTTGGTCAAGCTTGAAAAGTCTAGCTGGTCATTGCGCTGATTTTCAATCTGAACAAAGTTGGTGCCACCACGTCCACCTAGGTCCACCGTTTGGACCCCTAATTCCTTTAGTTCTTGAAGGGTTTCTTGACTCATACCAAAGCCAACTTCTTTAACAATAACAGGCAACCCTAGGTCATCAACGATTTTTTGAATGTTTTCTTTCCAGTTTGAAAAATCACGATCCCCCTCTGGCATTACAACCTCTTGAGCGGTATTTAAATGAATCTGTAAGGCATCGGCTTGAACTAAGTCGACGGCTCTTTTGGCATTTTCCAGATCATGATGGGCTCCCAGGTTGGCTAAGATAAAGCCTTGGGGATTCATTTGACGAATAATGGTAAAGGAATCAGCCACTTGAGGGTCTTTAAGGGCAGCTGAAATAGAGCCGACCGCCATGGTTAAACCAGTACTTGCAGCAACTTGGGCTAAATGCTGATTGTAACTTTTTGTTTTAGGACTGCCACCTGTCATAGCATTTATATAAAAAGGTAAAGAATGTTTTTTACCTGCCCATTGAGTGGATAAATCAATTTGATGGATATGAAGACGACCCAGTGAATGGTGGACAAAACGGACGTCATCAAAGGAATTATTTTTTCTAGTCTTTTGTTGGTCTAAAGCATAACGCAGGTGGTCATCTTTACGATTGGTCGATAAAGAAGAAGTCATTATCTATTCAATCCTTTCTGAGCTTGATTGTGGGGCCACTTGAAGATTTAGGGGCACAATTCCTTGAACTTTCCATTGCTTGAGAATGATCTCCTTGGTATTTATATCATAACCTAAGGCAATACCGCAATCTCCACCACCAGCCCCTGAACTCTTGCTAGCATAGCCATGTTGATTACCAATTTCAATCAGCTGATTTAAAGCAGCCGTTTCAATGGATAGGTTATAAGCCTTACCTAAGCCAAGTAGTAAGTTACGGTAATTACTGATGGCTTGTTGGATTAGGTCTGCTTGATTATTAATTAGTCCATCTTTTAATTGACGAACGACTGCAGGGGCTTGATCTATAAAGGCTTGGAAAGCTTGTGGCTGAGCAGATATTTGGTCTTTTAATTGTTTGACCAAATTGTCGGTAGAAGCCGTATGCTGAGTCCAGCCAATCAGGACTTGCAAGTCTTTAGAAACGGCTAAGTTTTCAATTATTAAATCTGGCCATTCTTGCTTTAATAAAGCCGTAATCGAAGGAGCGTTAGCGATCATTTCTTTTAAAAGCTTGCGATCAGGTGCCATATAATAGGTCCAACCACCAAAAGCGTTAGCAGCGATATCGCCAAAGCTACCAGAAGCTCCTAGACGCAGTTGACTGATAACGGCTAGGCGGTAGAGCCTCTCAGCTGAAAGCTTGATTTTGTGAAAGTTAAGTATAGCTTGGATGGTACCGACTGTTACGGCACCGCTAGAGCCTAGACCGTATTTTTTACCCGAGTCACTTAATAGTTGTGATCGAATGTGTAAATGAAAGTTTCGACTATTAAAGTTCGATTCTTGTAAGAAGGTGTGGGTCACCTTAGCTGCTTCTATCACGTAACGCCACTGGTCCAGTTGATCTTCTTCTAGGGAATAGTCTTCTGCAACTCTCAAGTGCGAATCATCTGTTTCTAAGCAAAGGGGCGCATAGCCTCCTTGATGGTTTTCAATCAGCCAGCCTTTCTTAGTCCTTTGACGGATTGTCAGCTCAAGGTACTGGTCGACCGCAATCAAGATAGCTGCTTGCTTAGGCGCCAAAACAGCGTATTCACCAGCAATATAGAGTTTGCCAGGGATTTTTATGGTTTGAGTTTGTGATGATTGAAGGCAATGCCTAGGATTCATGACGATCCTCCTAATGATTAATAAGCGGAATTGAGAAGGGTTGAGGTCCGGGGCGAGAGACAATAATTGTTTGCGGGTGAAAGTCTTGCCTCAACTTTTCTTGAATGGCAGGAATTTGACTGTAGGGACAGATGATTTTAACATTCGGTCCCGCATCCATGGTAAAGTAGGCAGTTAAGCCAGTCTTTCTCAGTTGGCGAACGGCTTCCATGGCCTTTAAGGATTCCGCTTGAAAGTAGCTAAAGCTTGGATTAGCTGCCAACATGGTTGCGTGCATCTTCATGGCATTATGTTCAGCGATTTGACCGATTTTTTGAATATCTCTAGCCTTAATGGCTGCCTTAATTAATGCTAAATCTTTAGCTACTTCCTCTGCCCATAAAGCGTAGAAAGGGGAAGTTTCAATGGTGTGTTGCATGGCTTGACGGCTGGAAAACTTTTTAGCCTTATGATTGACTACTAAAGCAATCATGCCAATGTCCCAATCGGCATCATCAAAAGCACGAGCAAAACTCGATTGAGAGTCCTCACCTTGTCCTTTTTCCCATTCCACAAAGCCGCCAAATAAAGAGCGAGAGGCAGAGCCTGAACCAAAGCGGGCCATGATTGAAAGTTCTTCTTGAGATAGATTGAGATTTAAGGCCTCATTACAGGCACAGGCTAAAGCAGCAAAGGCTGAGGCCGATGAAGCTAGACCCGCTGCAGTGGGGACGTGGTTGTAACTAATTACTCGTGCTTTTAAATCCGTGTTCTTGATTTGACGAAACGGGTCTAAAAAGCGCGAAATCTTTTGCCGCTCTTGGATAGATTGAGTTTGATCATTTAGGATAAATTGATCCTCGTCATAACTCTTAGAAAAATGCACTTGTGTTTGCGTATAAAAAGCCTCTAGCGTTAAAGAAAGGCTAGAGGTAACTGGCAACATCAAGTCTTGATTGCGTTTGCCCCAATACTTGATTAAAGCAATATTAGTATGGGCTTGAAAATTAGCAATAAAATCTTTAGTCATGATGTGACTCCTTTGCTTGTTCTGCTTTTGAAAGGTTAAGTAGCCATGTTTTTTCTGCACCGGCTTGTTCCATCGATTCAGCAATCATTTGGGCATGAGTTTGATCTTTAGCCAAGGCAATCACGCAACCGCCCATGCCACCACCGGTTAATTTAGCTCCTAAAGCGCCAGCTAACCAAGCGGCATTGACGATGTGGTCAAGGGAAGGGTTGGAAACACCTAATTGGTTGAGATAATAGTGGTTGTAAGTCATTAAACGCCCTAGTTCAAGTGGATCTTTTTTACGAATCGCTAGGAAGGCTTGACGAACAAAAAACCCAATCGTTTCCATAGCGCCATTAACAAAGCTAGCCTTACTTTGTCTTAGTTGGGCAACGTGATTGACAGCTAATTTGGTCTGGCCAACTTGACCGGAATCAGCCACTACTAAATAAGCTTCTAAGTCCAAATCAAAATCACGAGCTTGCTGACTCTTACAGTATATAATAGATCGATTGGAAGAAGTTACTAGGGTATCTATCCCCGATGTTGATTGATGGGCAATCACTTCTGCTTCATTTGTAATCATGCGTAAGTGATAATCCTTGATGGTCTTACCATAATAGTCACAAACTGCTCGAATTAAAGCCACAGAAACAGCTGCTGAAGATCCCATACCACGCTCTTGTGGTATTTCAGATAGAATTTCAATATGAAGTGGTCTTTTGGGTAGTTGTTTGGAGTCTAAGGTTAGTTTTAAAGCCATCTTTAAATTATTTAAATGATCCGGTGCTTGTTCAAAAGCTCCCTTATAATAAGGACAGTCAATGGTTGAATAAGCGTAAGCAGAAGGTGTCACTTGGACTTTTACCTGACAGGGTTTGAAAGGAATGGCAATGGCCGGATAGTCATAAACCACGGCATGTTCACCCATTAAAATAATTTTAGAATGAGCAAATCCAAGGCCCAGCTTATTTTTTTTGCTTGAAGTTGATTTCAAAGAATAATGAGGTTTACCGAATGAATGGTTCATGAACTAGCTCCTTTCTGTAAAAGATATATATTAATGGTAGCGCTTATGCTAAAATAAGAGCCAAATTAACCATTAAAAAATACTGTTTCATTGGAGTATTTTAACACATATTACAAGAAGTTTGTATTAATTCATTATGAGACTTCAGTAGGAGGAAGATATGTATTTTGCAATGAATGATTATTATGCCACCTATAATCGTAAAGAATGGCAAGCTTTCCAATCGGAAAATTTAGAGATTTTACCGATTGATGAGCTGGCTAGTTTAGTGTCGCTCCAAGACCGTTTGACGCAAACAGATGTTAGAGAAATTTATGGTCCGTTATTACATTATATTGAAGCAGATTTTCAACATACCATGAAATACAATATGGCTAAACAGGAATTTTTTGCCATGGGGGAAGTGGACCCATTTGCATACCGCAAGGTGCCTTTCATCATTGGAATTTCAGGTTCAGTAGCTGTTGGCAAATCAACGACGGCTCGTTTGCTCCATCAATTGCTAAGTGAGACCTTCCCTAAACGGAAAGTGGAGTTAATCACTACCGATGGTTTTCTCTATCCAAATGAGGTTCTAGAACAAAGAGGGATGCTACACCGTAAAGGTTTTCCAGAGTCCTATGATATGTCCTTACTCTTAGAATTTATGACTCATATTAAGACGCAGACTTCTCCTTTCTCAGTACCGACCTATTCCCATCTATGTTATGACATTGTCAAAGGTCAGTATCAAATCATCAATAATCCGGACATTTTAATTGTGGAAGGGATTAATGTTTTGCAACTTCCTTCCAATCAACAAATCTATGTCAGTGATTTCTTTGATTTTTCGATCTATATGGATGCTGAACAAGAACTAATCCATAAGTGGTTTGTTGAGCGATTCTTGGTTCACTTACAAATGGCGAAAACAGATTCTTCTAATTATTATCATAAAATGAGTAATATGAGTCGAGAAGAAGCCATCGCTTATGCAGATAATGTTTGGTTTACCATCAACTTGCCTAACTTAATCCAATATATTAAGCCAACTCGTTCACGAGCGGATGTGGTCTTGCATAAGTCGGTTAATCACTATATTGACCATATTCACGTTAAAAAATACTAAAACTTATCTTTTGGCTGAATAGATTTAAAAGGCGAACAAAAAGGATAAATTCCGAATAAAAACTTGTAAAAACATACTTTCATTCGCTGAAGCATGATAGAATAAACGCAAGAGATAAAATTTAGGAGGAATACAATGGTAGAAGTAAGAAGACCTGAAGCTATGGAACGTATTTCAAGCCCAGAGATGGCTGAGAAATTTATTGAAGAACAAATTTCCTTAATCAGAGAACAAGTAGGCGACAAGAAAGTTCTATTAGCATTATCGGGAGGCGTGGATTCCTCTGTAGTAGCTGCATTATTAATTAAAGCCATTGGCAAACAATTAATTTGTGTCCATGTCAATCATGGCTTATTGCGTAAAGGCGAGCCAGAACAAGTGGTTGAAGTCTTTAAAAACCAAATGGATGCCAACTTAATTTATTCAGATAGTGTGGAGCGCTTCTTAACGAAATTAGAAGGCGTAACTGATCCTGAAGAAAAACGGATGATTATCGGTAATGAATTTATCGAAGTTTTTGCTGAAGAAGCGCGCAAGTTAGAAGGCGTAGACTTCTTAGCTCAAGGAACTATCTGGCCCGATATTTTAGAAAGTGAAGACGGCATCAAAGCTCACCACAATGCGGGGGGTTTACCAGAAGACATGAACTTTGAATTAGTAGAACCTGTGCGGATTCTCTTCAAGGATGAAGTGCGTATAGTTGGTGAAACTTTGGGACTCCCTCATGAGATGGTCTACCGTCAACCCTTCCCAGGACCAGGTTTAGGCGTTCGTTGTTTGGGCGAAATTACTCGTGACCGTTTAGAAGCAGTCAGAGAATCAGATGCAATTTTACGCGAAGAATTTGCTAAGAACGGTCTGGCTGAAAAAGTATGGCAGTATTTTACCGTGGTACCTGATTTTAAATCAACTGGTATCAAAGACGGTAAGCGTACTTACGATTGGCCAGTCATTGTGCGTGCTGTCAATACCAAAGATGCAATGACAGCAACCGTCGAAAACATTCCATTCGATCTTATGCAACAGATTGTTGATCGCATTACCCACGAAGTGCCAGGTGTGAGTCGTGTACTTTATGACTTCACACCAAAACCGACAGGAACGATTGAGTGGGAATAGGTCCCGAGATTTTGTAACCCTTGATTTTACTAACTACTCTAAGGGTACGAGTGGTTCATGATACTGTTTTGATGCTATAAATAGTGGCTAACCACTGGGAATAAAGAATAATAGAAGAAAATAAAAGACTAGTTAAAGAACAAACCCCTGATTGAGGTAAGAGGCGAGTTAGTAACTAGTCTTTTGATTTTGGCTCTATGTCAAATAGGGTTATGCTATCTAAGGAGATTAAGCAATTAACGGTTGCTTGGTCTCCTTTTCTTTTCTTCCTGACAC